>CALLAE010000121.1 GCA_938002665.1 uncultured Saprospiraceae bacterium
CATACTGTTAGGGGAGACTGAGTATGAGGGGAATGCCATGCTGAAGCATATTAGGTTGCATAAGAAGAAGCCGATAGAAGAAGTGCACTTTGAAAGATGGCTGGCGCTGTGGGAGAAAAACGTCTATGCCCTTTATGAAGGCAAGACTGCGGATGAGGCTGTACTAAGAGCAAAGCAGATAGCAGGGCTGATGAAATATAAAATAGGACAACAAGGTACCTTGTGAATACAATAAAAGTCGACACTTATGAGACAACTCCTTTTTCTAGCTAGTCTTTTTGTAATGGTCTGTCAGGGTCTGGTTGCTCAGGAATTTTATTCTACTAAGGGCGCGCCTTTCCCCGCCTTCAAAAATCTAGATCTTAATAGGGCAGAAGTGACTAACCATTCCTTGAAAGGTAAGCCGACTTTGCTGGTGTTTTTTGGGACGACATGTCCACCTTGTATGAAAGAACTAAAAGAGCTGGATAAGCGACTGCCGGACTCCTAGTATCAGCACTTTAATATCTATGCTGTAGGCTCTACTGATGATTTTATACGGATGGAGAAGTTTGAAAAAAAATGGAATTTCAAGTTCAACTATATACCAGACCCAGAACAAGAGTTGTTCAATAAAATAGGTGACCATACTATTCCCAGAACTTTTCTGCTAGACAGTGATGGAATAATTATCAGTCAGACGGTGGGGTATAACAAAACCCTTTTGAAAGTCTTATAAGCAGGATGGAGGCGATGATATGAGCTGAGGTTTTCTATTTTTCCTTTTACTGGTTAATTAATCTTCATGTCATTGGCGGTAATGTAATTCATTCATTATTAGGCAATTTGTTTTATGGAATCGTGGCATCACTTGCTTTATTTCTTAGGCAGAAATAAAAAAAGTATAACTTTTCAGGCAACACTTTGATGATCGCTCAGTCTTATAGTCAGAGACAGTAAAACCATTAGTAAATATTTTAGTACACAGCTTAAAAGTCAATCATGCTTAAAACAATTTCCATTAGTTTTTGCCTTTTGTTTCTTTTTGCTTCTTGTCAGAAGGATGAAGAGGGCTTTATTCCAAATCCAAGTTCCGAGACAGAGGTATTATCTGATATTTTCGGAACAGTTACCACAGAAAGTAATGAGCCAATAGTAGGCGCAACAGTTACTTTCAATGGCTTGTCTACCCAATCTGACACAGACGGCGTCTATACTTTCAGACAAGTGGAAGTAGGTAGTCAACACAATGTTATCCAAATTGAGAAGGAGGGCTACTTTGAAAATGCCAGAACATTCAGAACAGCAAAGCCTGGCATACAGTATCAAAGAACCATCTTGCAAGAAAAGGTATTCTCTCATGAGTTCCAGTCAGATGCTTCTTTTGAGTTGATAAGTGATCTTGCTCAGATCAACTTCCCTGAAAACGCCATCGTCGTTGAGGAAAGTGGGGAGACTTACACTGGCCTTGTGCAAGTAGCTCTGCGAGAAATTGATCCTTCCATAGACCAGCTATCAGAAACAATGCCGGGAGATATGACCGCCTTAGGTGATGACGGTGAGTTATTGACCTTACAAAGTTTTGGAATGGTCAATGTAGAGATGCAAGCACCTGATGGACAAAAATTACAGTTAGCACCCTCTACTGAAGTAGAGATGCGTTATACTGTTCATGAAAGTTTGTTAAGTACAGCGCCGGCCTCCATAGACCTGTGGTATTTTGATTACGATACTGGTATGTGGGTGCAAGAAGGTTCAGCAGTATTATCTGGCAACCAATATGTCGGGAAGGTTAGCCACTTTAGTTGTTGGAACTATGATGTATCTGCGCCATCAGTAGTGGTCAATGGGAGGATTATTTCTGAAGATTTTGATGTAAGCTTTTTTCGAGTTACAATTTTAAATGCGGATAATGCAGGTGGAAGAGGCTGGACAGACAGCAACGGAAATTTATCTGGAAGGGTAGAAAGAGGTAAAGAATTAGTCCTAAGTGTATATCATTCAGAGTTTTGTAGTGGTTGGAAATATTTATACCAGCAAACTGTTGGACCGTTTGATACTGATACTGATATAGGAACGATCAACTTAGATCTTCCAGAATCGGAATTTCTATTTTTTAGTACTACGGCATTTAATTGTGATTCAGAACCAGTTGAGGAAGGACGCGTATATATTGAGGGACAAGTATTCCCTTTTATAGATGGCATTATTGACCTAGCATTTTTATCAAGATGCTTGGCCGAGTCGGTAGATATACTAAATATTACTCCAGCTACTTCGCGTAGCCAGCTCTACAAAGCTAAACACCTACTACGCAAATTAGTGATAGAAAATTTTGGAATGAGTACAATACAAAAGTCATAGAGATGGAGGACTTCAACAAATTAGATAAACATTTAAATAAAGTAGCTCAAGAAAATGAGCAAACTCCTCCAGCATTTATATGGAATGAAATAGATAAACAATTACCCAAGAAAGATGACAGGAAAAAAGCGATTTGGTTTTGGTTATTTGGGATAGGGTTTTTAGTAGTGGGTGCCGGTTTCTATTTTTTAACTGGTTTTAATCAGGAGGCAGAAGGAGCGAAGATCACTGAGGCATATGAGCTTGAGCTTGCACAAGAGAGCAAGCAAAAGGCGACAAGTAATGATCTCAATCCTTCAGTACCGAAGGATCTTAATAAGTCTAGTACAAGCCATTCTAAAGAATCACAAGCTACAACTGAGGATAGTCGTGATAGGACAGAAACAAAAACGGATCTTATTAATAATACGAAGAGGACTAATCTTTCATCCACAGTTATGAATGATTCTTCACCTGGAAGAAACAACCTTGTAGTTAAGTCAGAAAACCACGAGGGTATAAGTATTTCTGATCGTACTACAAGACGAAAAGATAATATGGTGCATTCCAAAACAAAAGTAGCTAAGTACAATGCCACTGTTATTTCTGGTCAGGTACTGGACGATTACTCTAGTTCTATTCTGAAGCAATCCCAATCACCAATCTTGGTAGCTGATGACTCAGCGGAACAATTAAATACAGATCCTGTTGCAAGACTTTTGCTAGAAGATGTGCACCCCTTATCATCTTTACTTACTTACCCGTCCGTAGGAGAATCAGTAACTTGTAACTTGCCTTTAAGTGGGTTAGAAGAAAAGAAAAGGTCAAAGTTGTTTTTAGATCTTAATGTCTTAGCGGGCCTTCATGATACTGCAGTTGGAACTGACAGTTTATTCTCTTATAGAGCTCCAACCGAATCCGTCTGGTATACCTGGGGTGCTTCTGCACAGCTGGGATATCACTTCTCAGATCATCTGTATTTAAAATCTGGAATAGAATATCTGGAGTCAAGTAATAAATTTTATTTCAGTATTGCTGATGTTTACTTGATTCAGTTTGACAGCACCAGTGTTCATAGTTCTAGATCAGAGAGAGGGACCTATTATAGTAGGGGTGAGCAAACATATAAGCAGCTGAATATTCCCTTAAGTATAGGCGTAGAATTACAGCATGGTAGACTGAGGTGGGGCGGAGAAGCAACAGCTCTTTTCAATTTCAGATTTAGGAGCGAGGGTAAGTTTCTTGCGGCGGCAAAAAGACTTTCGAGGATAGAGGAAGCAGGGGTTTATAAAAACAGTTTAGGGCTGGGTCTCAGAGCAGCTTTGATGGTAGGTTATGACCTAGGATCAAAATCTACCCTCTATCTGAAACCTACCTTTTCTAAGTATCTTAGCAATACGAATAAGGAAATGCAAGCACACAGTGAACTTATTCAGTATTATGCTGAAGTGTCATATAGACTGAGGTTCTAGGTTTATTGTGAATGAGACTGGTTAGTGATTTCATGACGGAGGCATAAATTGTTATAATTATTCTTGAACTTGAGTATGAAATCTTGTTTAGTCGATTTCTATTTATTTACGCGATTGCCTGCAAAGAAAAGTGATAGTTCTAAAGTCACTATCAAACTGATATAGTTTTAAACGCCTACTCAAAAGGTCGCACCGTCTTTGAAAATCTCTTTTTGTTTTGGCTCAGCTAAAAGAGGAGACTTATAGTTGCTGAGACGATTGTAACTTATTAACTGCGAGGCATGATCAATTGATCTTCCCTTGTATTTCCATGATTCTTTTTTGCAGGTCTTGCATCTGGACTTCCAGTTTAGTGCCTACTTCTTTTTTGGCGTCAGAGAAACTAAGGTGTGCATAATATTGCCATAGCTCGTCCACTTCCTCTAGTGGTAATTTGTAGGGCATGTACATTTCGTTATCTGAAATAAGGACTAATTCGTTGCTGTCTTTTTCTGCTCTTACTCGCTTATAGACTAGGCCTTCGCGCTTGCTGATGACGATATAGGTCTTGTCGTTTTTGATCTCATTGAGAGATTCTAGATAGGAAGCTATGACCACACTGCCAGACTCTACGGGAAGCATAGAATCTCCTGTAATTTCAAAAGCACGATAGGTGCCGCTGGGAAGATTGGGAAAATTTATTTTAGGAAGATCGCGGATGTATTCTGGATTATGGTAGCTGTCTAGATAGCCGGCCTCAGCTTTCGTATCTACCAGTTCTATGTTCCCTTCGTTTTCGCTATCTACAGAAATGGCCAATACTCTCATCACCTTTGTCTTCAGGATTTCGTAGTCGCCATGACTGAGGTCTTCCTTGATGAGCTCATCTACTTTGACATCAAAGTACTCTGCCATTCTTATGAGCATAGAGATATTAGGCTCTGTTTTGCCGCGCTCATAATCACCTAAAGTTGTTCTGGGAATAGCTAAGGCATCTGAAAGGCCTTGCTGTGAAATCTTATTCTTTTGTCTGAGGTATTTGATATTCTTATTGAGCATATACCATAGTTTATACCCAAAAGTACGAAATTGCCGACAATGTCGGTCAAAAAAAGTGGAATTATGCGACTAAGCATGAGTGGGTCACAGTTAATTACTAGCTGACGAAATCTAAAACAGCTTATACGTCTGAATTTTAAAGGTATTCTCCTTTTCTTGATTTTCTTTTTTCCCTTTCAGTTTTATACCCATACCCGGAAGAATCACGGCTACAAAAAGACTTATAACAAATACTATCATACTCTTATGACAACCGTCATCAGAATATCCCCACTAAAAGCAAGTTCTAGGGGTGGTTTTTTAACTAATTATTTATATAAAAGTAAAGTAGCTGCTAGAATAAAGTCAGATTGCCCTGAGAGAGGTCAGGCCTTTGCTCTGCGATGAGATCAGGATGGTTGTTTCTCACATTATTGACTTGTTGAGAAACGGGGTAGGCTTTCATGAGTTCGCTAGGGTATGGGCTGATCATATCTACGAGTTCTTGTGGAGGTAGATCGTCCGCTAGCCAGAGTTCTTCTTGTTCGCTAGTGAGTATAGCGGGCATCCTATTATGAATGCCTTTCATGAGTTCATTAGGTCCTTGTGTAATGACGGTGAAGGAAAAAATCATCTGCCCATCAGGGTCTTGCCATCTATCCCATAGGCCTGCCATAGAAAATACCTCTCTGTCGGTGGTCTGAATACGGTAGGCTTGCTTGACCATTTTGCCATCTGGACCGGATTCTTTTTTCCATTCGTAAAAACCATCTGCGGGTACGAGACACCTACGCTTGGCGACGGCCATCTTGAAACTGCTTTTTTCAAGTAAGGTTTCTATCCTGGCATTGATCATTTTGTAGCCTATCTTTTTGTCCTTAGCCCAAGAAGGTATGAGGCCCCATCTGTAGGCTTGAAAATGGAGTTTGTCTTCATTAGTGATAACGGGCATCCTGTGGGAGGGCGCTACATTGTAGTTAGGTAAGGGGTTGTAATTGACTAAGCTATCTGAGTAAAAGGTAGCTCCAAAGCGTTCTTCTAATTCTTTTTCTGTTTTCGTTAATGAGGATCTGCCACACATTCTGACTGCTTATTATGGTTTGTTCTTATTATAAAGTTAGTCGTTTTGAAGTAATTATCTTGTACCTATATGTATGGTAATTCAGTCATTATATCAGGTATATGCTTTTAAGGTATGAAATGTGATACAATATGAAATTAATTTGTCAAAAATATTGTATATTGTATAGTATGTCATGCATTAATATAAATATAGAGACTTTATGACTGGTATATCATACAAAAATTGGCACATACTGAGTGATAGTGCTATAGAAAAAACGATAGGTAAGTATATAAGAGCTCAGCGACAGCAGCAGAAGAAGACACAAGCTGAGCTAGCCTCAGCAGCTAATATCAGTCGGTCTACTTTGAGTTTGCTCGAAAGAGGGGAGACAGTGACCTTGGCTACCTTGATACGGGTGCTGAGAGTGCTGGAGCGCTTGACTGTATTTGAGCATTTTGGTGAGCAGCAGCAGATCAGTCCATTGCTATTAGCAGAGATGGAGCAGAAAAAAATACAGCGAGTAAGAAAGAAAAAAAAGGACCTCCCTGAGAAGAAATCTGACTGGTAATGATTACGACGGCATTTGTAAAAATATGGGGAGAGTTGGTAGGAGCCGTCTCGTGGGATGCAGATAGGAGCTATGCTAGTTTTGAGTATGAAAGTGGTTTCATAGAAAGAGGATGGGATTTATCTCCTCTGAAAATGTCTCTTCAAAATGGTAATAGGATCTATAGCTTTCCTGAGTTGAGAGCAGATAGGAACAGCAGCTATGATACGTTCAAAGGTTTGCCTGGCTTACTCGCAGATATGTTGCCTGACAAGTATGGTAATCAGCTTATCAATGTATGGCTAGCTCAGCAAGGCAGGCCAGTAGAATCTATGAACCCTGTCGAAAAATTATGCTTTATAGGCTCTAGAGGTATGGGGGCAATAGAGTTTGAGCCTACTCAGATATTAGGGAGGAAAGCTTCTTATAGTATAGAGCTAGATGCACTAGTAGATATCTCTGCCAAGATGCTGAATAAAAGGGAGGCTTTCTCGACGGACCTGAGTCAGGACGAGGAGAAGGCGATGATGGATATTCTGAAAATAGGAACCTCAGCTGGAGGTGCAAGGCCGAAAGCGGTCATAGCTTATAATGATAACTCTGGTCAGGTCCGATCAGGACAGGCTGATGCACCTGAGGGCTATGAGCATTGGCTGATTAAGTTGGATGGTGTGAGTGATGAGCAGTTTGGAGATAGTCAGGGATATGGTCGAGTAGAAATGGCTTATTACTTAATGGCAAAGGCTTGTGGGATAGAGATGATGGAGAGTAAGTTGCTGGAGGAAAATGACAGAGCACATTTTATGACTAAGAGATATGACAGACAAGGGGGGCAGGTCAGGCATCATGTACAGACTTGGTGTGCCATCAGTCATTTGGATTTTAATGAAATGACGAGTTTTAGCTATGAGCAGTTATTCCAGACGATGCGAGAACTGAGGCTAGATTATAGGGAGGCAAGGCAAATGTTTAGAAGAATGGTTTTCAATGTCTTAGCTAGAAACTGTGATGACCATACTAAGAATTTTTCTTTCAGGATGAAGCAAGATGAAGAGTGGACGCTAGCACCTGCCTACGATATCTGTTATGCATATAGGCCAGACAGTATCTGGGTCAGTCAGCATGCCTTAAGTATTAATGGTAAGCGTAAAGGACAGACTAAAAAAGATCTCCTTACGGTAGCAAAATCTATGAATATCAGAAATGCCAAAGATATTATCGAGGAGCTTTCTGAAACTATTTCACAGTGGGAAACATTTGCTGATCAGGTTAAGGTAGAAACAAAAAAGAAAAAGCTAATAGCCACTAATTTGCTGAGACTATAAAATCAAGACTTAGTTTTTTCTTCGCGTAAAGTAAAAGGGCAAGTAGATTATAAAGAAGAGCACTAGAGCTATAAACTGTAGCGCAACTAGATACCATGGCCATGGCCCTAGGGCATCCATGATAGTCGCGACCTCTGGTTTGTGTCGGGTAAACATGTAGTTAGAACCAATAGAGAAGTTAATCGCCATGGTTATCAGCAAAAACAGATTTGCCATCCAGAAGGCATGTTTCATATCGCGCAGCTCTATCCTTGGTCCCAGAACGATGCTGTAGTAGATAGGCAGTGGAATCAAACCAAGGTGCATAATAAAATAGATAAAGTAATTCCAGTGTGGAAAAGCATATCTGATATCGGCAGTTATTACAGCATTCAAGGTGCCGGCAAGAATCCAAAAGTAAAAGATACCTATCCAAAATTTGTTTTCTTTCCAGTAGACGATTGGTGCAGCTAAGGCAAGTATCCTACAGATATGGATAGGTAAGTCATCCTGAATGGTAAATTTATGTGTAGCCAGCTGTATCGCAACATGTCCCATAAAAGCGAAGGCTGGAATCAAGGACAAGACAAAAAGTAGTTTCTTTTGGCCTGCTCGATCAAGCTTGCTTTTGGCAAACCAAATAGACCAAACTCCAAGCAAAGTGTACAAGATGACGGGCATCGCATGCTGTAGCGTCCACAGCTGAAATGGTTTTTCTATAAAGAATATGGAACTATCCATGCTCTAAAATTGCACAAGTTTTTAATAAACTAATAAAGTGACGCTAGTCTTTCGATAGACTTCATATAATGTTTATATTGAATTTTTTAAAAGGAAACACCTAATAATGAAGAATATAATTTTAACAATCACCTTGGCCTTTGTCGTCAATCTTAGCCATGCAGGAGAAGGCATGTGGCTGCCTTTGTTTCTAAAAAGCTTAAATGAAGCTGAAATGCAAGAGCTAGGCATGAAGATAACTGCCGAGGATATCTACAGTGTCAATAAAGGCTCACTCAAAGATGCGATCGTGCACTTTGGAGGTGGATGTACGTCTGAGATTATTAGTTCTAGCGGGCTGTTACTCACTAACCATCACTGTGGGTATGGCCAGATACAGTCTCATAGTACGCTAGAAAATAATTATCTGAAGAATGGCTATTGGGCCATGAACCAGTCAGAGGAACTAAGAAATGAAGGTCTTACGGCTACTATTATCAATGAGATAGTAGATATCAGCTTGGAAGCGCTGAAAGGCACCACAGCTAAGATGTCTGTCAAAGAAAGACAATCCATCATAGATCTCAATCTAGAAGTCATAAAAGAAAACCTCATCAAGGCAGACTATCAGGATATCATAATCAAGCCTTTCTACAATGGTAATCAGTACTTTGCTTTTCTGACGACCACCTATAGAGATATCAGGTTAGTCGGTGCACCACCAGAGAGTATCGGGAAGTTCGGAGCAGATACAGACAACTGGGTATGGCCAAGACATACAGGAGACTTTTCTTTGTTTAGAATCTATGCAGGACCGGACAATCTGCCCGCTGATCCTTCTCCTGAAAATAAGCCTTACCAGCCTAAGCACTTCTTACCTATCTCACTAGACGGGGTACAAGAAGGAGACTTTACCTTGGTCTTCGGTTTTCCAGGTAGAACGCAGGAATATCTGCCCTCGCCAGCAGTAGAGGAAATAGTAGAATCTCTCAATCCCGCAAAGATTGCCATCAGAGAAAAGGCTCTCAATATCATAGATAAATATATGAGAGCAGACGAAGGCACCAGAATTCAGTATGCGTCAAAGTTTGCCCGAATAGCCAACTACTGGAAGAAGTGGATAGGGGAGAGCACAGGTCTTAAAAAAACGAAAGGCGTAGAGAAGAAGAAAAGATTTGAAAAAGAATTTATGAGTATGCTGCCAAGAGATAGCAAGCACAGAGATATCTTGCCAGAATTCGAAAAGCTGTATGAGCAACGAGCACCTTACGCCTATGTGAGAGATTATTACTCTGAAGTGACCAGTAGAAACATAGAGCTGATGCGTATCGCTGGAATTATGGGTCGGCTAGAGAGTACCTACCTAGAAAATGGAGAAGAGGGTTACAATAATTTCAAAGGAAGAGTGGTCAATTATCTCAATGGTTTCTATAAGGATTATAACCCGACGATAGACAAGGAAGTATTTGCTGCTCTTACAGAAATGTATGCCAGCAATGTAGATCATAAGTTTACCCCTGGTAGTCTAGAATCCAGCCCGCAGATGCAAGTGAGTTACAAGGGACTAGCAGCAAATCTTTACGAAGGCACTGCCTTTGCAGATAAGGATAAGACGATGGCTATCCTCAACTTACCACCTGCAGAAGCAATAGAAAGAATGAAAGCCGATCCACTCTATCAACTTAGTAATGAATGGAAAATTATTTATGATAAAGAAGTAGCTGCTCCATACAATGCGCTCAATTATCAGATAGATTCTCTGCAACGCATATACATGGCAGCGCTAATGGAGACTTTCCCAGATAAGCGCTTCTATCCAGATGCCAATAGTACCATAAGAGTTACCTATGGCCAAGTAGCTGGTTACAGTCCTACAGATGCAGTGACCTATGGACCTGTCAGTTATCTAGATGGCGTTATGGAAAAATATAAGCCTGGTGATTATGAGTTTGATGTATCGGATAAGTTGATAGAATTATATGAGAATGCGGATTATGGAGACTATGCTGACAAGGATAACGGTAAGATGCCTGTCTGCTTTATAGGTACTAATCATACAACAGGAGGTAATTCTGGCAGTCCCGCAATAGATGCCAACGGCAATCTGATAGGGCTTAACTTTGATAGAGCTTGGGAAGGGACGATGAGTGATATAAATTATGATCCATCTATATGCAGGAACATTATGACTGATGTCAGATATATCCTTTTTGTGGTAGACAAATTTGCAGGTGCTTCGCATCTGATAGATGAAATGAAATTAGTTCATCCTAAAAAAGTAAACACTACAGTCAGTAAGAAAAATGTGAAGCAGAGCCGTAAGATGAAACGGAAAATGCTGAAAGCTCCGAGTAAATAGTAATTGCTAGAGGCTATTTCGAATATCGAGATAGCCTCTTTTCATGTCCATAGAAATTGAAGTACTTAATTATAATTTTTTCCCTAGTTGTATTGTCTTGTAGGCAAGCGACAGTTCCAGCTCTACTAAAGCAGCAAGGAATAGTTCTGACGCATATTCCTGCAATGACTCCAGATAGCAATATCAATGTCCTCATAGAAATTCCAGCTGGCTCTATAGATAAGTGGGAATACGATAAGGAGAGAGCTACTGTTCTTATGGATTCTATCAGTGGCGCTCCACGCAAAATAGCTTACCTAGGCTATCCCGCTAACTATGGTATGGTGCCTAATACTCTCAGTTCTAAATCAGAAGGTGGAGATGGGGATGCCTTGGATGTTATTGTACTAGGGCCACCGCTGGAACAAGCCACTATCCATGAGTGCAAAGTGCTGGGAGTATTGCTGCTAAGAGATAGAGGGGAAGTGGATGACAAACTGGTTGCTGCCCATATAGATTCTCCTTTTGCACAGCAGGCGGACCTCGCCTCAGTTGGCACCGCTTATCCTGGGCTTCTAGAGATCATAGAGCTATGGTTCCTTAATTATAAGGGCAGTGATGAGAGTGGGATGAGAATGATGTCTTCATGCGGGTATGGCGATAGGGCCACAGCACTTTCACTACTCGTGGCGTACAAGGAATAGTATAAGCCTACCTTCAGATTTAGAACTAGTTTATATATATTTTCCTCGCCAGACGACGCTGGTCTTTGTTGATTAAGGTGACAAGATAAATGCCTGAAAGCGAAATGTCGCCCAGCCTTATGCCTCCATCTTCGTAAGTTGCTCTAAGTATTATTTTCCCATCTAGGTCACTGAGTATTACTTGCGTCTCTCTAGTATGGCCATTGATAAGGATAGTTTGCTGTGCGCTGTTATAGTGTATATTAACTTCTTCTTGGGCAAGTTCTCGACTACTGCTTACAAGATCACAGTCTAGTGGGTTAAGCTCTATGGGCAGTCCTGGCGTCAGGTCCTTGCCCATCAGACCGGGGTAGTCAGCTGGATATTTGTAAGCACGGAAGTTGCTGTTGCCGTTTACATTTTGACCTTGGCTGGCTGGCGTATCTCCAAACAAAGGTATCTCATACTCCCAAGCAATCATGCGGTCCGGCGTTATTTCAAAAATTCTACCTGGGGAGCCAGAGTTGATAAGTGTATTGTCATTGGGTAGGCGTTGAGCATTAGAGAGGTAGGGGCTGTAGAATCTTTCGCTCGGCTCATCGCCGTATATCACATTTGCTGTAGCAGGGCCATAGGGTTCGGACTCGGTTCTGGTATAGAAACCGTCGTCAGCATGAGGTAGATTGAGTAATTGTATCTGTGTAAAGTCTTGTCCGGGTTTTCCATTACCGTTATTGAAAATCATGATGCTTCCAGCGTCTTGGAGTCCAGTTGTTACCCAGTTGACACCATGCTGTCCCCATAACATTTGTTGATCTGACGGAGCTAGTTTATAAGCTGAAGGGTTGCCCCAGCGGTATAAGATGTCACCGCCTTTGCCATAACGTCCACCAGTATGGCCAGCAGCTTCAGCAGTGGTAGTGCTGTGGTCCAGTATCCAGATTTCATCAGAATTTCTGACAGAAATAAGTATCTGGTCTAAAGTGGGATTATAGTCTATAGCATTAAAGTGATTCCAGTCTCTGGACTCATTAGAGTTACCACTGTTGAGGCTGGGCTGATTAATATCGAAGAGTTCAGGATGATTGGCTACTATTCCATATCCCATTTTGGTACTGTCTAGGTCTTGGATGTAGTGATCATTGATGTGCCATTGCCAGACAAGTTCAGCGCTGTCTATGCCTAAGGGTTTTAGTTCCAGAATTTTTTCTGACCACATATAATTTTCGGGAGCGATCTCATTAGGATTTCTTCCAAGTGCAACTAGTTCATCCCTATAGGTCAGTTCCCAAGTCAAGATTAGGATGTTACCATTGGGCATCATAACGGCGTCATGATGGGAGAGCTGCTCAGAGGTATTGATAGTGTATTGCCATACGACTGTATTGTCCCAGTCTACTAGTTCTATTCCACCCGCATTACTGGCCGAGGTGAAGGGGCCTACTGGATCTATCTTGTAAGTGCGCATCATCAGACCATTGTCTAGAAAGTATGCGGATAAGCCTGGCCTTGTGCCTCTGTCCCATTCATTGATTAAGTTGCCACAATTGTCTACGAGGTAGGCTTTGGTACTAGAGAAAGGGGAGAAGAATACATAACCGTCGAGCGCTTCTTCTGTCTTAGTGATTACACCTACTGTTGCTTGGGCATGTAGGCCTATGTTGATGAGACTGAGTAGGAGAAGGAGAGATTTTTTCATGGGTTTAAGCTTGGTCTAAAGTTAAGTCTTTGTAGCGGAAATCTAAAAAGGCCATCTTCATAAGAAGACAGCCTCATTTTATTTTTCTTAATCTTGTCTTACTGCACAAATACTTGCTGTGATAATACTTTATCGCCACTTCTAACTGTTGCAATGTACATGCCTAGGAATCTATTTCACGATAACTATACGTTTCTCTAAGCTTTTACCGTTTTCAAGTACTAATTTTATCAAATACATACCATCAACTAGTTCATCAGTGGAGATAATGTGATTATTATTGTTTCCATTGAGCTTCGCTTCTTTTACCATAGTACCAGAAAGATTATAGAAACGATAAGATTTAATATCCGACCTGCCTTCATAGTTTAGAAATAATACC
>CALLAE010000122.1 GCA_938002665.1 uncultured Saprospiraceae bacterium
CAAGGTCGACAAGACAGAATCTTAAAAATAAGAGAACTGATGCATCAGCATCAGCTTGAAGAATCAAAAAAAACAGCCTCCGATTTCTCAGAGGCTGTTTTTCGCAAGTTGACTAGACCTGCTTTCCTTAAATACTCTATCTGTTATTTTATCTTATAGTTACATCCGTGAAGTGTACTTGCGACTGACCTTCAAGAATGAATCCTAATTTGTAGTTTCCTTGATCAAATAAGTTTTTGTTTATCTGAACGTTGTTACTCATTACTGGTAGTTGGAATTCTAGTTCTCCAGCTCCATTGTATATCTGTACAACTGAGATATCTTTAGTAGTATCGAATACTAGGTTATCAGAACCGGCATCGAAAGCAGCATTAGAAAAGAAATCTAAAGATTCTACTGTTACAACCTCTACAACTGCAGAGTTAATCAATACTTCCGGCGTAGTGCTAGCAAAAGCAGTAGAGAAAGTGATTGTTAGAACTGTAAGAATTGTGATTAGATTTTTCATAATTGCTGTTTGTATTTATAGGACAGGATTTCAAGGGTCAGCACTGCCTACCCCCATCTACAGGGTGGCTACTAGGCTCTACAGGGGTACTACAATTGAGGTTCTGTAGCTTATTTAAGACGGCTAGTTTACATTTTTTATAGTTGAGCTCTGAAGTTAATTATTCAAAAACCTACGGTGACCTAGGTAATATGTTATGGCGATGCCTATTTTCACATACTGAAGAACCCCCTAAGTGAAAGTTTGTATTGCAGAAAAACCTAGTGTCGCGAAAGAAATAGCTTTCGTCATCGGTGCCAAGTCCAGGAAGGATGGGTACTTCGAAGGTAATGGCTATCAAGTCACCTGGACCTTTGGACATTTCTGTAGCCTGCTCCCACCAGAAGGTTATAGGCCTGAATGGAAACGCTGGCAACTAGACAGCCTCCCTATGTTACCAGATCAGTTTCAGACCAAGCTGAAAAGTGATAAGGGCATCCGTAAGCAATTTAAAATCATAAAAGGCCTGTTTAAGAAAGCGTCAGTTGTAATTAATTGTGGTGATGCTGGCACGGAAGGAGAATTGATACAAAGATGGGTTATAAAAGAAGCTGCTTACAAAGGGCCTGTGCAACGCTTATGGATTTCTTCTCTGACTTCAGCCGCAATAAAAAAAGGCTTCCAAGATCTCAAAGCTGCAAGTAATTTTGACAAGCTATACTATGCTGCCAGTTCCAGAGCCATAGGAGACTGGCTGTTAGGGATGAATGCCACTCGTCTTTATACCTTGAAATACGGTGGCTATAAGCAAGTGCTTTCTATAGGAAGGGTGCAGACGCCTACCTTGGCGATGCTTGTCAAAAGATATAAAGAAATTGAAAATTTTGTTCCTCAACCATACTGGGAGTTACATACAGAATACCGCGATACTACTTTTAAGCACACAACAGGAAAACTAGAAAGTCGCGAACAAGGACAACAACTAATAGAGCTCATAACTGGTAAGGAACTCGTTGTTACCAAGGTTGAGAAAAAAGATGGGAAGGAATATGCACCTAAGCTATATGACCTGACTAGTCTGCAGGTGCACTGCAATAATAAATATGGTTTTACAGCTGATCAGACTTTGAAGATTGTTCAGAAGTTATACGAGATGAAGGTTGTTTCTTATCCTAGAGTGGACACAACTTATCTGCCTGAAGATATCTATCCTAAGGTGCCTAGCATCTTAAAAGGCTTGACAGATTATAAAGCGTTCACGGATACTCTACTCGAGGGAAAGATTAAAAAATCAAAAAAAGTCTTTGATGATAAGAAAGTGACAGACCACCATGCTATTATTCCTACTGGAGAGCATAAGCAGCTAAGCGGTCAGCAGCAACAAGTCTATGATATGATAGTGCGGCGATTCTTGGCCGTGTTTTTTCCAGATTGTAAAGTGGCAAAGACAACTGTTCAGGCAGAAGTGGAGGCAGTGAAGTTTGTCGCTAAGGGCAAGGAGATAGTAGAGCCAGGGTGGCGAGTGCTCTTTCCGAAGAAGACTAAGACCCAAATTAGGAAGGCAAAAGATTCTAAAGGAGACGAGGTTGGAGAAGAAGAAAAAGTACTACCCTCATTCATGGTAGGGGAGCAAGGTCCGCATAAGCCTTCTCTTTTAGAAAAGATGACCAAGGCGCCAGCACACTATACGGAGGCTTCCCTTCTGCGAGCAATGGAAACTGCAGGAAAGCAAGTTGATGATGAAGAGCTGCGAGAACTAATGAAAGCAAATGGTATAGGCAGACCCTCCACTCGAGCCAGTATTATAGAAACACTATTTAGAAGGAAATATGCTCAGCGAAAAAAGAAACAAGTCATAGCCACAGAGATGGGCATCCAATTGATAGATCGCATAAAAAATCAACTACTGATTTCAGCTGAGCTTACTGGACAGTGGGAAAAGCGTCTTAAGGAAATAGAACAAGGGACCTCCAGCCCAAAGCCTTTTATTCAGGATATGAAAAAAATGGTAGAAGATTTGGTGGCAGAGGTGCGGATGGAGAAAAACGTAAGTCGCATCGCAGCGCCGGCTAGAAGTTCTTACTCTGGATCTGCAAAGGGTGCTAAACGTAGTGGCAAAACTAAAAGATCATCAAGCAGCAAAGGCACCAGAAGCAAGACTGAAAAAAAAACCATGAGCAAAAGCCCTATGCTCTGCCCTGCCTGCAAGAGGGGCACAGTGGTGAAGGGCAAGACCCGCTATGGTTGTACAGATTATAAGAGTGGTTGTGCTTTTGCGGTGCCGTTTGTTTTTATGGGCAAAAAGATCAGTGATAATCAGGTCAAAAGATTGGTAGAAAAAGGTTCTACGGTCAAGCTTAAAGGATTCATTGCTAGAGAAGGAAAAGTGGAGGGCCGAATGATCATTGAGGCAAGTGGTAAGGTGGGCTTTGAGTCAGTGGGGAGAGGGGTGGCTCCTGCATCCAGCTCCACTGCTATGCCTAGCTGCCCAAAATGTAAAAATGGTAAACTCCTCAAAGGCAAGACGGCCTATGGCTGCTCTCTATGGAAATCGGGTTGTGATTTTAGATATGATTTTGCGGCTATCAAGAAGGCTGCAGCGGGGCGGAAGATGACGAAAGCTTTGGTGTTAGAAATTATTTCTTCTTAAATATGATAGCTGTCACTCTCCAAAGTATTCCATTCGACATCTCTTGGTCGCACAGAATAGGTTATTTCAGTACTGTCATCACTCCCTTTTGTCTTTTCGACTGGAGCATAGCTTAACGGAGAAAACTTCAAGTAATTAGGATATACTCTATCTTGTATTTTAAAGTTGTCTCCACAAGGTCGACAAGACAAGGGGTTTTAGAAGAGTGAGAATTGTATCTACTTGGAGAAAGAAAAATTGCCTATTCAAGTTCTGTATGCTCTTTGTCCTTTCGACTGAAGCGTAGCGTAACGGAGAAAACTTCAAGTAATTAGAATGTAATCTCATCCTGGATTTTGAAGTTGTCTCCACAAGGTCGACAAGACAAGGGGTTTTAGAAGGCGTCATCAGTATAGAAAAAAAACTGCCTCCAACTTTTCGACTGTTCTGTCATCAATCCCTTTTGTCCTTTCGACTGGAGCATAGCGTAGCGGAGAAAACTTTAAGTAATTAGGACGTACTCTTATCCTGTATTTTGAAGTTGTCTCCACAAGGTCGACAAGACAAGGGGTTTTAGAAGAGTGAGAATTGTATCTACTTGGAGAAAGAAAAATTGCCTATTCAAGTTCTGTATGCTCTTTGTCTTTTCGACTGAAGCGTAGCGTAAAGGAGAAAACTTCAAATAATTAGGATATACTCTAATCCTGTATTTTGAAGTTGTATCCGCAAGGTCGACAAGACAGAATCTTAAAAATAAGAGAACTGATGCATCAGCATCAGCTTGAAGAATCAAAAAAAACAGCCTCCGATTTCTCAGAGGCTGTTTTTCGCAAGTTGACTAGACCTGCTTTCCTTAAATACTCTATC
>CALLAE010000123.1 GCA_938002665.1 uncultured Saprospiraceae bacterium
GACAAAGAGATATTCATAGAGATATTAGGATTGTCATTAGCGCTCTGCATCATGTCTGCTATTCTGCCTCCCCAGCCTATGCTAGACCGATCATGAGGGACAGAAGTCTGCCATTGTTGCACCTGATCTGCATGAGAGAATAAGCCTAATGGCAAGAGATTCTCATTATTCAAGGCCTGCGGCTTACTCACTGGTGAGATAAGGGTTCCGATATTAGAAATAAAAGAAAGCTGCCCATCATCAAATAGTTCTTTGACACCGGACATCATTGGATGCAGACCATAAGAAGAACCACTGAGAGGGAGAATACTATTCTGAGGAATAGCAATTTCTGTTCTTGCATCTTTATAGACATTGTACTCATTTGTTTCTCTAGGCATGAGCATATTGAATGAGTCATTGCCACCAGACATCAGGATACAGACTAGAGCCTTGTAGTCATTACCAAGTAGTACTGAACTGTTAGCGAGCGACGCTGCATTCATAAACTTCAGATTAGCCAAGGTAGACATAAGAGTTGTAGTGCCTATTGCAGCGCAGCTGGATTGCTTTAAGAAATGTCTTCTCGATATGTGTTTAGCTATTTTAGCCATAATTTTTGCTTTTGTTTTTTAGGAGTTACTTTCTAATTGTGTAGTCTGGAGAGATCATCATAAGGAAGATGAGACTTCTAGTTTTATCCCAATTATCAACCCAGTTAGGCTGATCATTGACAAAGTCTCTGAGACTCTCTCGCTGTCTATCACTGAGATGTCCTCTGGCAAAGAGTATATCTAGATAATTATATAAATCCTCAGGGTTTTCTGCATAAGGTTCTATCGCTGAAGTGTTCAGAGAAAGCCAACCCAAGTCCTCATTTATATCATTATCCCATGAACCACCGTAGTAATTCCATACAGTCGAGAGAAACACCATATTGATATAATTAATAGCTGTACTGGAATCATGAATTTTATACTCAGGTCCGTATAAGTCTCTAGAGGTCATCTCGCCTACAGGCTGATGATCTGGCAGGTAAAAATTAAATACTGAAGGTGCTCCCAAAGGAGATTGCCTCAGTCGGTTTCTTGTAGAAAAACCATTCAGCCAATATCTAATTTCTTGGCATGGCGTCTCATCAAAATCTTCTCCATTGATCGTATAGACAGAATCTTTACGACAATCTAAAGGAAAGGCCTTGCCTAGTTGCGTAATACGCAACAGAGGCTCTATTAATTGTCCATTATCCTCGTCTTGGCTTTCTGCACAGGTTCTTGCTTCCACGTCCATGAGTATGGCTTTTACAACAGCTCCTAAATCTCCTCTTTCGCCAGCACCATTATCTGCAAAAGCGGCGGCTACTCTAGCTACATAGCCAGGAGAAGGATTAGACTTAACTATACGCTGTATCAACTGTCTCGCAAGAAAAGGACCAACATTGTCATGTTCAAAAAGAAAATCTATAGCCATCTCCACATCCCTCATACCCTGTTGACCTGCTGGAAGCACTAGCTCTCCTAAGATTGTTTTTTCCGAAGTTTCATGCCATTCTTGATACATTTTCATAGGTGCATCCTTATCCGCCAGATACCAATCCATTCCAAAGAATGGCGTATCCACCCATGGGTTTTCCATAACACCTGCTGCACCTAGGCCCGTAAAGACTTTGGCTAGTTCTTTGATATCATTATTATTATAGGTAGGAATATCATTCCCTTGTGCATCTTTCTTTCGGGTTCCATCTTGGTTCAACTCATATAAACCAATAGAGAAAAGTTGCATAATCTCTCTCGCATAATTTTCGTCAGGATGGAGATTCTCTTCTGGCACTTCCTTGGGATTATTATAGTGACTCAAATAAAGTCCCATAGCAGGTGTAAGTGATACCTCTCCTATGATGTCTCTGTAATTCCCAAAAGCATGCTTCAAGAAAATATCATAATAAGATGATAGCACATCTCCGTGATCTACTAAGTCAGAATTGATAGAAATAACTACAATCTGACTGAGAGCATAAGCAACCTTTTGTCTGAGTTGATCTGAAGACAAGATGGTGTTTTGCCACCATGCATAATGAAAGTTTAAGGCCCATGGACCATAGATATCTTCTTCAAAAGATTCCAAAATCTCTTCTGTTATCGGTGCTCCTGGATTGTTTTCTAAGTACTGGTTAGTATAGTAATCTATATTCCATCCATAGATTTGTTCCCATATTTCATCCATCTGAGGTCTCAAGTAATTAGGACCTAGCGTAAGTTGGTTATCCACCCATGCTTCCAGCCCCATAGCTGCTGTCCGCTCTACCTCTTCCATATTATAGCCCATAGTGGCTTGCGAAAGTAATCTGGAAGCTTCCATGAGATCAGCATCCATACCAGAGCCATTGACAGTATTATCGGCACGGTAGCCATTATAATTATGACTAGAAGTAATAGTCAGTCCAGTATCATTACCTGCACCGATATAATCTTGCTGCGCTTCTAATCCCCAAAAGCTGACTACCAAACTTAGCAGGCATAAGCCTTTTATTTTATTCTGAAAATTCATTGTTGTCATTTTTTGGTTCATTAATTAGAGATAACGATGAGCTCAGTAGATAGCTCAGCTTTAGCGCTGATTACCCTTACTAGATACTGTCCACTAGGGACTCCAGCTAGTTCTAGCCTCACTTCTTGCGACCCTGCCTGAAGTACGTGGGGCTGAGAGCGGATGACTTTACCGGTCATATCAGATAACTCTATGGTACTGTAACCCTGGTCTTGAGAGTCTATGTCTAGTAAAGTATATTCTATTGCAGGTACAGGATGCGCCTTTAGTCTATTGTCTTTAGAAGCTATGTCTACTAGTGAGGTAGGATCTTTTACTTCTACCTTAAATTCTGCAAAGCCCGCGCAGTCAGAACCATGAGAATTGAGAATGGTTAATAAAATATATCTGGCTTGGATACCATCAAAATCTGGCCCAGGTACCCCTTCATAGAAACCTGAGCTCGTCCCTTGCTCTACCTCCCACAACTCGTCCCAAGCTTCCCAGTTCTGTCCATCATTAGAATAATCTATCAGTATCTGTCGAGCTCCTGCATCTAGATAGTCCGGGTTATTAATATTCCATATGCGGGCTTGACCTAACTTCTGGACTTCTCCTAGGTCATATTGTACCCAATGAGAATCACCTCTGAGTGCATTAGGATTAGGCGATTTCTCGCAAGAAAGCCACGAGGCTCCTATGGAGGTGTTGTGTCTGTCTTGGTAGCACTGTCCTATAAGAGCAGTGGAACAGACTATAAATAAGAGAAGAGAAAAGTACTTCATAGATAGAAATTGAGGGGTTGAAAAAATAGAGCAATTAACTCATAAGGAGCATTACGCAACTGGCTCTCTATAAAGTTACTAGAATTTAACAAGTACATCTTAAGGGTTTTTACCTAAAAAAACCCGATTCAGCTATTTATTTATCGACTCTGTCCTATTAAACTAATTGTATTGCTGTAGATGTGTAACCTTTAGATGTCATTACTCTTGTCTGGCTTTTTATAAGTGAAGAGTCTTTTGATGTAATAAGGTGGCAGTTCCTATTAGAAATTATGACCTTTGTCGAGCCTTACTGCCCTTACATTATGACTTGAGATTTTTGTGATGACAGTAACTAAGAGCCTAGCTAACCAGCCATTAGATAGGACAATAAACAAAACGAAATGAGACTTAGTCTTTTATTATTATTGCTAGCTACCCTCTCCCGAGGAATTACACAAAAATCTCTAGACGCTACTAGGATTGACTCTGAAATAGTCGTAGATGGTATTCTAGATGAAGCCGCTTGGGACACTGCTACAATAGCGACAGACTTTACTACCCTCAGTCCAGTACCAGGCCAAACGCCAGCTCAAGATACCAAGGTTAAAGTCTTATACGATGATGAGGCTATCTACATCAGTGCAGATATGGAAGAAGTTTCTAGGGATAGTATACTAACTCAGCTCACCCAAAGAGATGATGTAGGCAACACAGATGCCTTTATGTTACTCTTGGATACCTACAGAAATGGAACTGATGGCATTCTTCTACTGGTAGGAGCCACAGGTGTACAATACGATGCACTCAAAGACAATAGTGGAAATGAGGATAGTGACTGGGATGCTGTATGGTTTAGCGGCGTAAATCTTACTGATACAGGATGGACTTGCGAAATGAAGATTCCTTATTCTGCGATACGATTCCCCAATAACGATAGCCAAGAGTGGACAGTAAATTTCTTAAGAATACAACGTAGAAAAAATTCGCAGTCATCGTGGAGTGAGATAGATCCTGAGGTAAATGGCTTGTTCACACAGAGTGGCGTTCTGAAAAACATCAAGAACATACAGCCACCTATGCGTTTGTCTTTTACACCTTATCTCTCCACTTATGCTACGCATTATCATGATGACAATGGTGATCCAGTAAACAGCACGGGTTACTCCTACAATGCAGGCATGGATGTCAAGTACGGTATTAATGATGCCTTTACCTTGGACATGACTTTGATTCCTGATTTTGGACAAGTAGAATCTGATGACCTTGTGGTCAACTTGAGTCCATTTGAAGTACAGCTATCAGAGAAGCGCCCTTTCTTCACAGAGGGCTTAGATATGTTTTCCAAAGCAGATATTTTCTATACTAGAAGAGTGGGTGGTACGGCCATTAATTTTGGAGAAGAAGAGTTAGCAGATAATGAAAGCTATGTTTCTAATCCTCAAATTCCACAGCTCTACAATGCAACGAAAGTATCAGGCCGTACTGCCAAAGGACTCGGAATAGGTGTCTTCAATGCCGTAGAGGCGAAAACAGAATCTGCTATACTCAATGAAGAAAATAATACTGAACGTAAGGTAGTGACCCAACCGCTTACTAATTATAGTGTCATCGTTTTTGACCAAAATCTAAAAAACAATTCTTTCTTCTCTGTTATCAATACAAATGTGTGGCGGAAAGGTGCGGAGTTCTATGATGCTAATGTCTTAGCTACAGAATTTAATTTCAAAGACAAAGAGCAAAGATTCAGCTTGGGAGGGGTAGGTGCATATTCTGTACAAGCTTTTAATGGGGAGGATAATAATACCGGCCATAGACTAGGAATAGAAGCAGAAAAGATTTCTGGCATCTGGAAATTATGGACAGGATACGAAGAGATCAGCCCCAACTATAATCATAATGACTTGGGTTTCCTTAGAAATGCCAATGAGCGAAATGCAGAGATAGGAGCGGAGTACAGCATCTATGATCCTGTATGGAAGATCAACAGAGCTAATTTTTGGGTAGATGTGGAGTATAGCAGATTAGTAGATCCTAATGTGTACACCAATACACATTACAACTGGGGATTCTGGACAGAGCTGAAAAACTTTTGGAACGTAAATATGTGGTTCAATTATAGTACAGACAAAAAAGATTACTTCGAGCCTCGTACTTCAGATTTCAGCAGATATATTACACGTCCAGAATTTTATAGTGGTGGCTTCTGGGTAGGTACGGATAATAGAAAGAAATTTAGATTATCTCTTAATGGGAATCTCTACAATATAGCCGAGGAAGGGCGCTGGGGCTATTTTTATTCAGTGAGCCCGAGGTATAGGTTCAGTGATAATTTTTCTGTTTTTCTAAGATGGAATTATAACATACAGTATGATGATACTGGCTGGTTGGGAGATGGAGTTATGAGTGAAATCTATATCGGACAGAGAGATTATAGAAACGTTCAGACTCTACTCAATGTTTCTTACACCTTTAATGATAAGATGGCTCTCAACTTGAGAACAAGGCATGACTGGACGACAGCTGCTTATAACACCTTTCATGAGCTAGCTGAGAATGGGGACATCCCTTTATCAGACTACAGAGATGAGCTGGACTTTAGTAATTCATTTTTCAGTGTGGATTGTGTATTCAATTGGAACTTTGCGCCAGGCAGTGACCTGAATCTAGTCTGGAAAAACAATATCAATGGTTACAGAGATGATCCCAATTTAGATTACAGAGGGCGGACATACATGGAGGGTATCGAGGGCTTGGGCGACTTCCCACAGCAGAATAGTCTTTCACTAAGGTTGACTTACTTTCTGGACCAGCAGAACATTAGAGGGTGGCTGTAGACTGGATTTCTCTGTAAAATGAATGTAAACATTTCCACCCCCTAGCCCCCGCCAGCGGGGGAAAAACAAATCTTGAAGAGGCCATAGCGCTCCAGCTTTCCTCCTCTGGAGGAGGTCAGGAGGAGGATATAAAATCACTATCTCTATCAATTCTTAATAAATTTCCCATTAGTTGTCTTACCATCTATTTTGGCTTCATATAGATACTACCCCGCAGATAAATTGTCTACATTAATCAATTCATTACTTTCCATGTGGAATGTATTTATATGACGTCCATGAATGTCATAGATTTTAAAAGAAATCAGGCCATCTTAAAACCAATTACTAAATCTTAATAAATTTCTCCTGTGCTTTCCCCTGTTCCGTATATAACGTCAAGATATATATACCTATTGGTAACTCAGAGATGTCTATCGTAAGCCAATCAGTAAGAAAAATTTTATAAGACTTACTAGCCACAACAGCACCTGACATGTCACTTATGGATATGCCCTCTACCTTGTGCAGAAGATCTAGTTGCAATAAAATACTTTCGTGAGAAGGATTAGGATATAGCTCTATACTACTGAAGGAAGAACTAATAGGGTCCGTAACAGCATCCACAGAATCACATTGACTAGTATCAGGCAGCTCTCCATACCAAGGATTATTTGGTAAGCCAGCTAAATGGACGACACCTTCTGGAAATCTCATACCCAACTGCTCTACATTACATGCTTTCCCCTCTAGGTCTGGTTTATGTATAACATGTAATCCAGCTGGTGAATTAAAACCAGCAATATAAATTTTACCATCTGGAGCTAATCTAGATATGCGAAAACGATGGTTATTCTGTAGATCAAAATCCAAAGTATCCACTATCTGGCCAGAATGCTCTATAGTATCTGCATGGAGATCAAACTGATATACTCTATACTGAGCAGAAGCGTATAAGTATCTAGAGTTAGGTGAAATGGCTGCTCCAAGATGACCAAGAAAATCTTCCTCTTCCAGAAATATCTGCTCTCTATGTGTTAGTGTTCCTGAGAGATTATCGAAATCATAAATATTAAGACCATAGGTGAAATTAAATCTAATATAAGTAGTACCATCTGGCGAAAAACCACCTGTACCTACTCCGGTAAAATTTTCTACAGTACCCCAGTTAGTGCCAGTACAACTTACAACTGGTTCTGAAAATCCGGTTTCACTCAATTGAAAACAATCGTAGCAACTAGAATTTAGTTGTAATAAGCATACCCACCAGTCTAGTCCATTACTATGTTTTGTCGTATAGACAGTACCGCTTTCGTATCTGCCTTCATTTATTAATGCATTTTTCTCTAAGATTAAGGGATTATCAGGATTACTAATATCTATTGTTGTACGCATTAATTTTCTCGACACAAACTCAGATTCCTCTATGTCTAAATCTAAATTAATCAGGTGAACAATATCTTTTTTACAAGGCTGAGGAACAAAAGTAACACCTTCGTAAGTCCCAGTATAACCAAAAGGGCATAAGCCTATCAGGTCATAGCTCTCGAAAATGTCAGCTCCATCAGCTATAACTTCATGATGTCTATTATATATAGAGCAGCCATTGGAATATAGTAAGAGCTCTCCTTTACTGTCACAATAAGTTGTAATACTAGGATCTGCCATATCATGATCACTCATAAAAGTTTCCATTTTGACAGAGTCACTACTAAAATCAAGTTCCATAAGTTCTTCAGACACAGAAAGATGCCTGCCTATGACCCAGTTGTTTCCCCGCTTATCTGCTTGGCCAATAAGTGCAGTCGTGAACAGTAATATAATTAGGATTATTCTCATACGTACCTGTCATTAA
>CALLAE010000124.1 GCA_938002665.1 uncultured Saprospiraceae bacterium
ACCTGTCAACCCTCAGCAGCCAACACCGGCATTATATTCAAAAGAATAGACTTAGAAGGCAGTCCAGAAGTGCCTTCCTCACTTGTATGTGTGGACTCTACTTTTAGAAGTACAGTGCTCAGTAAAGATGAAGTGGTAGTGAGTACTACCGAGCACCTGCTCTCAGCACTGGCAGGCCTAGAAATAGATAACCTACTCATAGAACTCGATGGTCCTGAAATACCGATTCTGAACGGAAGCGCTCAGCCTTTCGTCTCAGAAATCGTCAAAGCAGGGGTTCAGGAACTAGAGGCACCTCGAGAATTTCTGGAACTAGATGAGAAATTAGAATTTGTAGACCCTCAGAGCGGGTCAGAATATATATACATACCTGTCGATGACCACAAGGATACTGAGCTCACTTCTATCATAGAGTATAATTCTAAAGTAGGCAGGCAAGTTGCGATATTCAAAGAAGGAGTTTCTTATGAAAAGGAAATAGCACCTTCCAGAACTTTTGTCTTTGTCAATGAATTAGAAGAGCTGTACAATAGAGGTGTCATAAAAGGTGGGAGAGTAGATAATGCTATTGTCTTCAGTCATAAAGATTACCCTCAGTCCAAAGTCAAAGAGCTCGCTGCGCATTTTAATGTAGACACAGAAGTGTTAGTGGATAATGGCATACTGAATGGACTTACCCTACAGTATCCTAATGAACCAGCTAGGCACAAGCTGCTGGATTTGATAGGGGATCTCTATTTGTTAAGGATGCCAATAAAAGGAAAAATTATTGCTAAGCGTCCTGGCCATACTGGTAACATTGCGTTTGCCAAGTATCTGAAATCTGAATACCAGAAAAGAAAGAAATTAAGAGGTAAGCCTTTGTATGATCCCAGTGCACCCGCACTGATGGACGTACAAAAAGTGAAGTCCTATATACCGCACAGATATCCCTTCCTACTCGTAGATAAGATTATAGAATTATCTGATGATCATGTAGTAGGGATTAAGAATGTAACTGCTAATGAAGAGTTCTTTATGGGACACTTCCCTGGCAATCCAGTTTTTCCTGGTGTCCTTCAAATGGAGGCACTGGCTCAGACAGGAGGTATACTAGCCTTGACGTCTGTAGAAGACCCATCTGAATGGAATACTTATTTTATCAAGATGGACAAAGTAAGATTTAAGCGCTTGGTTAAGCCTGGCGATACCATGATCCTAAAGATGAAATTATTAGGTCCTATCAGGAGAGGTATTTTCCATATGCAAGGAACGGTCTATGTAGGTAATACCATAGTGTCTGAAGGAGAACTCACGGCCCAGATCAGCAAGAAAGAAACTGCATCATAATCTTAATCTGCACTGCTACCAGTGCCCAATAGTTTTAGATGAGTAATATATCTTCATTAGCATCTGTAAGCACAAAAGCTATAATCGGTGATAACGTGACTATAGAGCCCTTTGCTCATATAGACGATGGTGTTTCTATAGGAGATAATTCTAGAATCAGCTCCCATTCAGTAATCTATAAGGGAACCACCATCGGGAAAAATTGTAAGATATTCCCTGGTGCAGTGATCGGCGCTGACCCACAAGACTTAAAGTACAAAGGAGAGAATACCAAAGCGATTATAGGTGATAATGTCTTGGTCCGAGAATGTGTTACTATCAATAAGGGGACAAAGGCTTATGGAAAGACTATAGTAGAAGATAACACCTTGCTTATGGCCTACGTGCATGTAGCACATGACTGTCATGTAAAAGATAACTGCATCATCGCTAATGCGGTCAATCTTGCTGGCCACGTTATTCTAGGAAGTCATGTCTCTATAGGAGGTATGACTGCCATTCAGCAATTTGTCAATATCGGAAACCATACTTACATCACAGGAGGAAGTCTGGTCCGTAAGAATGTACCACCTTATGTAAAAGCTGCAAGAGAGCCACTTTCTTATGTAGGTGTAAATAGAGTAGGGCTGGAACGCAGAGGCTTTTCCAAAGACTCTATAGATAGAATCCAAGATATCTACAGGGTGCTGTTTATAAAAGGGTGGTCTATGTCCAAAGCGCTAGAGCATATAGAAAAGGCCATCCCTGGCAGTCCAGAGAAAAAAGCAATTCTGGATTTTATAGACAAGTCAGAGAAAGGATTGATGCGAGGATTCAATAGTCTGATAGGGGATTAGTACATGAAAGTACTGCTAGATCAAGTCTGTAAGCGTTACACCACTGGCTGGGTCCTTCGTGATATATCTAAAGAAATAGAGAGTGGCCAGCGGATAGCTGTCACAGGTCCTAACGGTAGCGGAAAGTCTACGCTTATCCAGATTGTAGCTGGTTACTTAAGTAATACAAAAGGCAAGATCTCCTATGAGCAAGAAGGTAAGGCAATATCTAGGGACGAACTTTATAAATATCTTGCTATCTCTGCAGCTTACACCGAACTAGATGAGGAGCTGACCATAGAAGAAATCTTCGACCATATCAGTATTTTCAAATCTTTCCATATCACTCAGCTCCATGAGTTTCTAGATCTCACAGATTTCAGGAAGCAAGGCTCAAAGCAAATTCGATACTTCTCTTCTGGTATGAAGCAGAGACTCTCATTGGGTTTTGCGATGAACATGGATGTACCCTTGCTTATCTTAGATGAACCGACTTCATTTCTAGATGACAATAAAAAGCAGTGGTATGCTGAGCTGCTACAGAACTATTCTTTTGATAAGACTATTATCATCGCGTCTAATGATGCGCAGGATATAGTGGGTTGTAGCAGTACTATCCAGTTGTAGCTGTTCTGAAATATCATCTTTCGGATATCCGCTTACAAAAGTATTCTATAGTCTTATAATAGTCTCCTTTGAATTTGAAGCTTTGCTGCTTCATTCTTATCATTTTCTTTGCATCTATATCCCAGTAGCTTAAGTTATGCCGAGACAACAAGTTATCATACTTATTGAAACGCAATACATAAGCTTTATTAATACTCGGTGTTGTTTTTACCAGAGTGGTTTCATCCAGTAGAAGCAAAGAAAAATCTCCTTTGGCAAAAATGGCATGGGCATCTTTAGGGTAATAAAAATAGACAGTACCTAACTTATAGAAATCCAATATTCCATCCACTATATCCAAATTGTACTCTTTGTCCATTTCTTCCAATGTGTCTGCAAAGCCTTTTCTTCCAGCTTTTCTTAGACCAGCAATTTTTTTACTGTTGTCGAAAAGCCTTACTAGGAGTACAGTTCTGCCTAATTCTTTTTCTAAATCTAATTCCCGCTCTGCCTTCCACTCGGCCCAATATTTTTTCTTAAAATATTCAAACAGTTCTTCATCAGAATATTCCCAATAATCATAACCA
Source organism: uncultured Saprospiraceae bacterium (assembly GCA_938002665.1). Classification (GTDB taxonomy): domain Bacteria; phylum Bacteroidota; class Bacteroidia; order Chitinophagales; family Saprospiraceae; genus RFSX01. The sequence goes on from CALLAE010000124.1 coordinate 3,338, forward strand.
TCTGTAACTCGGTCAGTGGTATCCTGAGTAACCTGTGCTTGCGAGTAATCTAGTGTGCAGAGAAAAATGAAGGTACTAAGTAGTATTTTAGCTGATGACATAGCTGTTTTGTATTATTCTATATTTAAAACATATTGGAACCCTACTGTGACGCCATTTAGGATGTTTTTATTTTCGAAATCTGTTTTTTAGTCGTGGACACATCTTGTAGTTTAATCTAAGATAGCCCAGAAGGTTGCTACTTTCCAGGTCTGTACTTCCCTCATTTGGAGTCCTTTTTCTAAGCGTTCAGTCATTATAGGTTGCCCTTCGTCATCTAGTTCATACTCTAAGTCCGCTAGTACTGTTCTATTTTTTAAAATACTATTAGTGCCCAGAATTGCAGTCCATTGCATGTTGTTAGGAATAATATCCACTTGAGGCAGGTCCCGCTTAGGAATTTGCACATTGATATTTCTTATCTGCGTAAAAACATCTTCCCCAAGAATAGTTATAAATTCTGCCTCTGCCCAATGATCAAAATCTGCAACCTTGTCTTCATTAAAATCTAGTTGCCAGCCGATTCTCACAGCTTTACCTTTTCTAATCTCTTCTATAAGTTTTGTCTTGCTTCCTCTCACCACCTTTCCATCGAAATCTGTTTCTAGGACTATAGTAGTCTGAGCAGTCATGAAGCAGGAGAGCAGAAGAAATAGAAGACAGATAGTTGTTGGAAGTTTTTTCATTGGTAGCTTTTTAAAAAGATTCTCAATAAAAATAAGGATTTTCAATCTGGATTGTAATTTGATTTCTGTGTGGCAGGATCATTTTGTGAAACTCAGCCGTCTGAAGAAAATCATGTTCAAAGAATAAAAAAAATGCCACATTAAACTATCTTTCAAATATTATTCAAATTCAAAACTTAACTATGAGTAAATTTCAAGAATGTCTGGATACTTATGATAAAGAGTTTGGCAAATTGAAGGTCAAGTATGACAAAAAATTACTGACAGCTGTAGCTAAAGGTTGTGGTCCATCTATCTATAATAAAGATGCAAGTAAGGTTGCTTCTGGTGATAAAGATGAGATGGAAAGGCTGAAAAAGAGTTTCTTAATCAAGAAATTAGGTCTTAAGGATAGTCCTAAATTAGATGAGGGAATAGCTGCAGTAGTAAAGATTATGGGTTCCTCTAATAGAAATAAGTATAGAGCTATGTTCTACTATCTTTTAGTAAAGCACTTCAGAAAAGCAAGTGTATACAAGTAAGTTTCTGTCTAACTTAAAAATAAGAGGCAAAGTCATAAGGCTTCGCCTTTTTGTTTTATAGTTTTGAACTTCAGACTTTTATGACAAGAGGATAAGCGTTTCTTCCAGCACTAGCGTTTTACGACTTAGCGAGCTTTTGTTGCCACTTCCAGGCTGATGCAGTCATATCATCTAAGCTTAGTTTAGTAGACCAGCCTAGCTCATTTTTAGCAT
>CALLAE010000125.1 GCA_938002665.1 uncultured Saprospiraceae bacterium
ACAACGACTACCACTAATATGACGACGTATAATTTTGCCTCGTCAGGCACGCAGATGGTGACAGTATCAGTGGAAGATAAAGACTCTGGCTGTAGCTCAGTGGTTTCGGCTCCTATGTCTTTTGAAGTGATAGATCCTTTACCTGCCCCTGCTATAAGTTGTGGTGACCAAGGGCAAACGGAATTAGAAATTACGTGGATGACTGTACCAGAAGCAACAGGCTATACGGTCTTTGTCAATGGTACCCCTGTGGTTCCAGATTTCGGACCTAATGATAATTCTTATACAGAATCAGGATTAACTTTGGGAACCACTGTAAACTTTACAGTAATGGCCTTAGGCAGTGAGCCATGTAGAAATAGCCCTCAGTCTGCTCCTACACCTTGTACAACATCAGACTGTGCACCAGCCAGTGTTACCCAAGATATACAAGGGATGACTTTCTGTGAAAATGATGCACCTGGTGTGATAGATCTAGATGCTGGTTTTCCTTTTACGGAGCCGACAGGAATGCTTACTTATGTTTCTACTCCTGCAGGTTTAGTAACTGGTGGAATGTTTGATACTGGTACCTTAACAGAAGGCGTCTATGACATACAAGTCACTTTCAGTTTTGACCAGTTATGTCCAGATAGAGTATTCAATTTGCAATATATCGTAACTGGTGTACCTGATCCTTCTTTTGAAATAGAATCACCTATCTGTGTCAACAATACAGCAGCTATAATAGACTTACCAGAAGGTAACGTGACTTGGGATTTTGGTAGCCCTGATGCTACTCAGGATGTGAATGGGAATATCAAGTGGGATGCAGCAGGCACTTACACTGTCAAAGCCGTATCTAATGAAGGGGGTTGTCTGGATTCTACGACTTTTGATGTCGTAGTAGAGCCAGCTCTAGAAGATATAGTCAATGATGGTTGTGATTCTGGTTTGGATTTCATTCAGGCTAACTGGTCAGATGTGACAGGAGCTCTAGGCTATGATCTTGTCATCACCAATGAAAACACTGGCGTGACGACTACCGAGACAGCATGGCCAGACTCAGAGTATATGGTCTCTGGACTGAATGAAAATGATGAAGTAACAATACAGATTACAGCCATATCGGCCATACCTGGATGTGAGTCTACTCTCACTATTCCTTGTACAGCTACAGCTTGTGAGCAATATCCGCCGTTATCATTCCTACCTTGTGTAGAAGGTGATGGCTTTGTAACCTTTGCATGGAATCCTATAAATGGTATTACGGATTTTGTGGTCATCAATTTAGATGATGGTTTAGAGATAAACCAGACAGAATTAGAAATTACAATTGATGGCTTAGTGCCATTGCAAGAGGTGATGCTCTCAGTGCAGCCCGTGCATCCTACAGCAGGCTGTGAGATACCGGCTTCTATGTTTGCTTGCGAGGCGCCGTGTCCTAATATCCCTCAGATGAGTGATGTCAGTTGTACGGATAGTAGTATAGACTTTGTCTTCTTTGACTGGGGTGATGTGGATGACATAGATGGTTATGAAGTGACATGGTCTATTAATGGTGGAACAGAAACGACTGATACGATTCAGAATTCTGAGTTGGGATTCCCTGGAGAATTATGGCCTACAGACTTAGATGCAGAAGATGAAGTATCTATATCAGTAGTTGCTCTTAATCCTGATCAGCTATGTGGTAACGATGATCCTATGCCTGCAGGCTGTGTTGCCTCAGCTTGTACACAACCCGTGTTTACAGATCCTAATCTAGAGTTTTGTTGGGATCCAGCAGTAGATGGTCCATTGCAGTTGACCATAGGAGATGTCGTAGATGTTAATGGAGATCCACTATCAGGAAATGTCGAATGGATAACTGCTTCAGTAGATCCTGTGACTGGATTGTTTACACCTACTAATACGACTGAGAGTAACGATTACACGATAAGATTTGAGTGGTCAGATAGAGATTTTCCTGATGACTGTCAGTTCAGAGAAAATATCATAGTGCAAGTCTATATTAAGCCTACACCGATGATAGATCCTAACATAGACGAAGTCTGTGTAGGAGATCCAGTAGTCCTGATGGGTGCAGACCCTGATGATGCTGCCGTGGTGGTGACTATAGATGAGACAACTATAGCTGATGAAGGTGGAGCTATTACTTTCGGTACTTGGCCATCGCAGTTAGAGATAACTTATGATTCTCCAGGCATAAAGACTTTCAGGATTACCCATACGAGTGATGCAGACATACCGTGTGCGACTGATGCCTCTGTGACTTATGAGGTCATTCCTGTGGATATGTTGAATGTGTACTGTGTAGCAGTATCCAATAATAGTGTCACTTTTGGCTGGGATCCATTTCCGGGAGCGCTAGGCTATAATTATTCTGTGGACGGTGGTCCATCTACTCTGACAGCAGATACTGAAATAACTATAGATGGGCTGACTTCAGATGATCCTGTAGTAATAGATGTAACTGGATTCTTTGATCCACCTAGACCATGTGATGTCGTAGGAACAGCTACTTGTACACCTGGTGATTGTCCTCCAGGAACATGGACAACTGTAGGAACTGGACAAGACTTAGGTGCATTCTGTCCTGAGGAACTAGAGTCACTTGCGTTATCAGTTCCAGGAGCTGAAGCTCTGACTGGTGGCCCTAATGAGCAGAATCCTCCTTTCACGATAGATAGTGAGTCATGGACGGGCCATCCGCTTATCGATGAGGCAACGGGTGAGTTTATTTATGATGCAGCAGAAGTGAATCCAGGAGAGGAAATAACGATCTCTTATTCAGTAGACTTTATTTCACCAGATGGTGCTGGAGATATATGTCCATATACCACGACTTACAGCTTCTCTATCTATGAGAGTCCTTTCTTGGTCCTAGAGCCAGAAGATGTAGACTGTCTATTAGATGAGGTGCCTTCTATAGAGCTCATAGGTTCAGGAGGAACAGAGCCATATACTTATCAGTGGGATAACTCTCCCCCTGAAACTGTAGATCCTACCTTTGTCATTTCTAGTCCAGGGACTTATGACATGATCATTACGGATGCTAATGGTTGTACGTTTATACAGTCTGTAAACATTGAAGGTGCACCAGACCCGCAGGTTGTTATTAATGGGCCATCAAGTATTTTTAATGGGGAAACAGAAGAGTTTGAGTATATGCTAGATGATCTGACCGTACCAGTCAATAGTGTGGTCTGGTACATAGATGACATTCCACTGGACTTACAGCCTGATCAGGATATTTTAGAAATATTAGGTAGCGCAGATGAGCTCGGTACTGATTTTGAACTGAAAGTGGATGTCTATTTCTCTGATGATTGTTTCATTAAGGATTCTCTTAGAGTAGACATCTTTGATGTAGAGAGGTGGTATATCCCTAATGTGATCTCTACAGGTGCTGATGGAGATGATTCTGAATGGAGCATGTATACTAAAGGAAATGTCATAGTAGAGAAGTTGAGTATCTATGATAGATGGGGAGAACTGGTGCATATCAAGAATCTTGACCCCTTAGTAGATGTGGTAGATGTACAGGGTACAGATGCTACAGGACAGAGATGGGACCTGAGTTGGGGTGGTACCTGGGGAGATGTCGGTGCTAATGTAGAACAAGGTGTCTATGTCTTTGTGATAGACTTGATTGTAGATGGTAGGCCAGAAGTAGAAGCTGGTGATATCACTATTTTTAGATAGAGTACATAATCAAATAATTTTAAAAAAGAGGCTTGCCACGAGGTGAGCCTCTTTTTGTATATAGGGTTACTGCCATGACAGCTCAGGGGACAGAGCGGGCTTATGATAAGCGATAATCTTAGTTGAAAATTAGGATAGCTGCTGACTTAAGCTGTGATCAGTTCTGAAACGAGTTTCTGCGCGATGAACAGTTGTTCTGCTCTGTCCATATAACTATTGTCTATAAGTATGGCTTCCTTTGCTTTCCTGAGTGGGCTATCCGCTCTGGTACTATCTATGTGGTCCCTGTGCAAGAGGTTCTCTTTTACAGTTTCGTATGGGGCTGGCATGCCTTTGCTTTGCAGTTCTAGGTAGCGGCGTTGGGTTCTTACTTCTATATTAGCAGTTACAAAAAGCTTAAGCTCTGCGTCAGGATAGACGACGGTACCGATATCTCTTCCATCCATAACGACCCCCTTATCCATTCCAATTTTTTTCTGTATTTCTACGAGCTTAGTGCGCACCGCCGATAGGGCTGCGACTTCAGATACTTTGCTGGACACTGCTATACTAATAATCTTTTGAGTGACTTCTGTCCCATTCAGTGAGATGCTGAATTTTCCTTGTGGGGCGGACATTTCTAGATTTATCTTAGCGAGAGCAGAGCTTACTGCGGAGGGGACTTGTAGGTCTATCTGATTATCTAAGAAATATAGTGTGACAGCCCTGTACATCGCACCAGAGTCTATAAACAGATAGCCAAGAGACTTGGCTAGTTCTCTAGCGAGAGTGGATTTGCCACATGAAGAATGGCCATCTATGGCTATATTAATTTTTGTATTCACGCTATTAGCTAACAGAAGACCAAGCTACAGAAAATCATAATATTGGAACTGTATAGTGGGGGCAATAATCATAGAATGGCTACATTTATATAACTAAGAAGCACAAATTTCAAAAACCAAACTTCAGTAAGATGGCCAAGAGTAATTTTGTTATAGAACAGTTTAAGAAGTACAAAGTCTTTCTATACGGAGGGGGTAGTGCAGGGATCAGTACTTCAGTTATTAATTTAGAATTACCCTCAGGAAAAGCAGTTATACGCTTTAAGGATGGTAGACTAAAGAAAAATAAGGCAACAACTATAGGCAAGAAGACGCTATATGAAATCTATATCAGAACAGATAGATATCCGCATTTTATAGATTTGCTAAGAAATGAGAAGCCGCTCTATTTTTTCTACGACTTAGATCAGCACATCTCCTATATTACGACCTCTGATGAGCCAGTGGGAGAGGGTGAGTAAGCGGGATTAGCCTTTATTTCCATTTTTTAAGGTGCATTAGCTATTAGCCACACAAGATAGGCCAGAACTTATTTGGTCTTAGCTAACATATTATTTATTTTTATAATATGAAGACTTCTTGGTTCCTATTAGATATAGGAGAGGTGGAACAATTCCGCCAATTCGATGCATTACCTATAGGTTGTGTGGTATTAAAGAATGGCGTAATAGTTTCTGCCAATTCATTTTTTGCAGACGAGATTGGTCTCAGCAAAATGCAACTCATAGATAAGAATATATCTGAATTTCTTATCGATACAGCCCCCAGCTCTCAATCGCAAGTTCCTTTTGAAAATCTCGTCTCTTGCCAGTTAGGCAGTAAGAAGAACATAAGTCTCCTACTGAAGTGCTCTGATGGGACCTCGAAAAAAGTAGCTGTAAATATTAATGCTTTCGAGAACCAGAAAGAAGAGGGTAAGAAAAATAAGACCTCCCAGAATCCAGAGATTAATTGTCTACTGACCATCACTGCTCTAGAAGGCCTGAGCAGCTTGGGCTCTGACATCGATAAGGACAATACTTTTTCGACCTTGGAAACAGTAATTGGAAATTCTCCCAATGGGATCATTGCCTTTGATAAAAACTTAAGGATTAAATTCTTTAACGAGAATGCCAATCATATCTATCAGGAAAATTCTAATAAAGCGCTTCAAGTCGATACTTATCTTTCTGAATATTTGGAAAAGGAGTTATTTGAAGAACGGAAAGCAGAAATTTTTAATGAAGTTTTTGCAGGAAAGCCAGTTGTTAAGGACTTAGTTCTCAGATCAGGAGAACTATATATTCAGGCCACCTACAAGCCTATAAAAAATAGTAATGATGAAGTAGTAGGACTACTGGAGACTATCAAGGATAGAACAAAGGAGGTGCTCCTGAGACAGGAGATTCTCAATCGTCAACTACTGCTAGGATCAATGCTCAAAATGGCAGATAGCTACTTTGTCTATTTTAATCTTGATTACAATTTGGTCTATTTTAATTCAGAAGCTGAGACTATCCATAAGTTGGCATTAGATGTAGAGCTGAAGGAGGGCATGCACCTTAGTGAGCTCTATACAAAAGAGGAGTTAGATGAACGTCAAAGTAAGTATTACGATGTAGTTCTAGAGCAAGGGGAACTCACAAGAAAAACGGAGTACAAAAATGCAGAAGGACAAGTTAGGAAAGTAGACCTTACTTATAAGGTGATGAGAGATGATAATGGTGAGCCCCTTGGCATCTTGGAATTTGGTAAGGATGTTACGGATCTTATAAGGTCTGATGTAACCAGAAGGTCCACGGAGCAAACCTTACAGCTGGTTATGGATAACAGCTCAGACTGTTATGTGGCTTATGATCTTGATTTTAAGGTCATGTTTTGCAATAGAGAAGCCCAGAGTAAGTACAAAACCCTTTTCGACACTGAATTGGAAATAGGGAAGAACATTGAGGAGTTAGTCGGACATGTAGAAGGATATAACAAGAGGATAGCCTTGTATAAAAAAGTTATGGAGACAGGTGAGCCTACTGTACGTGAGGTGAGCTATACTGTAGATGGAATAGATTACTACTTTGAAACTATATTAAGTTGTCTGAAAGATGAGGATGGAAATACTAAAGGACTGGTCAGTTGTGCCAGAAACCACTCTGATCTGGTAAAGAGTCAACGAGAATTAGCGGATAGAAACTCTACTTTGTTAGCGGTGCTAGAAAGTTCTAAAGATGGCATTGCGGCCTTTGATTCTGAACTAAATGTAATGGCTTTTAATACTCAGGCCGCAGAAGAGTATAAGAAGTTCGCAAAGGTAGATTTAGAGTCGACCTTGAGTATACAAGATCAATTGAGTCCTGCTGAGAATACCCGATGGAAGGAAAGTATCTATGATAAGGTTTGGGGAGGGGAGGAATTAGAGAAAATTGTAAGAAGGGAGGAAAGCAAAGAGGTATTCAGAAATATATATACGCCGGTAAAAAATTCCGAAGGGGAGATAATAGGAGCGCTAGAAATAAGTAGGGATATCACTGCGGAAGAGAAGAATGAAGAAAGATATAGAAAGCTAGTAGATTCTATTCCTACTGGCATAGCGAAACTTACTAGTGATGGGAAAGTAAGCTATGTATCGCCTAGAGGAGCGGACTTCTTTGGCTATACACAAGATGAGCTTGTAGGAAAGCATGTACTTAGTTTAATTGTAGAAAGTGATAGAGAAAGGATGATGGGTGAAATGCAAGAACTATTATTAGAAGATAGCGTAGAAAAGTATAGTAAGCATTATTACATACACAAGAATGGATCTGAAATTATCTTAGAAGGCATAGCTTCAGTTAGTAAAACTAATGACGATGAGTTTACCTATTTGCTCGCATTCAATAATGTTACGGATAGACATGAGGCTGAAGTAAAGTTATCTGAGACAGCAAGCAATTTTGTCTCTTTATTTATGAATATGCATGATGCGGTATTGATATACAATCATTCAGAGGAAAAGTATGTCAACTGTAATGAATCAGGTTTACGATTATTCAAACGTGAAAAGAGTGAGCTTCTGAAAGGAAACAGAATGGATTATGTGGCTGAGTATTCTGCCCTTATTCCAGATGTAAATCTTCATGATAGAATGGATACCAATAGAGTCATAACTGCAAGGGGTGAGAAAGTGGAAAATTCTACCACTGTACTGATAGATGGTGAGGGTAATGAAAAACTAGTCAGTGTCAATATAGTGCCACGGTCTAGTGATGAGGTGTATCTCATCATGAAAGATATTACTGAGGCTTATGAAACGAAGCACCTCCTTCAAGAAAAAACTTCTGTCTATGAGGCTCTGATACAGAATAGTTTTGATGGAATAGACATAGTGAAGTATGATACAACTGATCACTATTTTGTGAGTGGAGAACTTCTCATGCGTAATGAAAGGATGGCTAGACTAATAGGTGGGTCTATGGAAGACATCTATGACTCAGATGAGTCCCTGATGGCTATATCACCGGAGATACAACCTAATGGGCAAAAATCTATAGAGCTAGCCAGAAATACCATTCTAGAAACAATGAAAGAAGGAACCTCACTGGTAGAGTACAGGTTTGAACATGAGCTGGGGACCTTTGATGTGCGAGCTTCCCAGAAAATGGTTCCTATAGATAATTATGTGTATCTGATTAAGAATTACAGGGATATTACAGATGCCATAAAGCAACGAGCAATAATAGAAGATCAACTGGAAGCGCTGAATAGCAAGAATGAAGAAATGAAGACTTACATAGAGAGTAATCTTCAATTGGAAAATTTTGCCTACATCGCCTCTCATGATCTCAAAGCCCCTATCAGATCTGTAATCAGTTTTGCACAGTTACTGAGGAATAACTCTTACGACCAGCTAGGACCTAAGAATGGACGATTCTTGGATATTATCATCACGGCGAGTACTAATATGCAAGTACTGATAGATGATTTGCTAGCTTACTCAAGAATCAATACACAGGGAATCGAGTTTGAGAATGTAGATGTGAAAAAGCTTATTAAGCATTTGCTCATAGAAATAAATCAGTCTATAGCAGAAAAGAATGGAGAGGTCATCATTAAGAAGCTGCCAGACACCTTAGTAGGTGACGCATCTAGACTGAGACAGATTTTCCAAAACCTTATTACTAATGGGATGAAATTCCATCATGAGGGACAGACACCAAAGGTAGAAATCGACTATCTAGAAACGCCAAAACATTTTGAGTTTAGTGTGAGGGATTACGGGATAGGTATCGAGGAACAATACTTAAGAGAAATATTCCTGATGTTCAAGAAACTGCACAGTGAAAACAAATACAAAGGAACAGGAATCGGACTATCTATCTGTAAGAAGATAGTAGATCAGCATAACGGCAACATATGGGTAGAATCTAAGCTGGGTGAGGGCTCTACCTTCTACTTCACTATTTGCAAACACTTAGAAACTAATATATAATACTCAAGCTAGAAGGAAAGAATAAATTCTCTCAGATTCTCATCTTGAGTAAGGTTCAGTTTTTTCTTGAGTCTGTAACGAGTCATCTGTAGACTTTTCATTTCTACATTTAGGATTCTCGCTAACTCGTAGTTGTCTATATTCATTTTGATGTATGCGCAGTGCTTCAGATCTAGAGTGGTAAGCTTAGGGTTTCTTTCTGTCAGCTTATTGAAGAATTCTCCATCCATGCTTTCAAAAACGTCCTTAAACTCTGACCAAGACTGGTCTTCAGAGGCCAGTTCTGATACTCTCCTTTCTAATTGTCTCAATCTTCTCAGGACACTACTCTCTGGGTTTTCACTTTTTAACTGTGTATAGCATTCATCTACTAGAGACAGAATATTCTTCATATTAGTGCTTACTTTGGTGTTATCCATTTCCATGGTAAGCATCCTTCTTTTGACCTCGCCTATGTCTTTTTTGTGTTCCTCCTCACTAGTATCTAGAAGCTCAGTCTTGATAGACAAGGATTTTTCCAGCTCTTCTTTTTGGCTGTTGATTATCTGATTGAGATCTAATAATTCCTTTTTTTGCTTAAGTAGGGCAGCGGTGGCATCGTTTAGCTTGATGGCATTGAGCACTCTAGCCATGAGCTCTATCTTACTTACGGGCTTATTGAGAAAGTCCAAGCTACCATAATCAAAGGCTTCTTCAAGGACTTTTTCATCTTGGAGACCTGTGATAATAATGATGGGTAAGTCACTGAAGGCCTTGTTTTTCTTAATGATTTTAAGCGTTTCTAGACCTCCCTGTCTTGGCATCTGCCAATCTAGAAGTATAAGATCTGGTTTGATTTCTGGAAGTTTTTCCAGTACACCTAGCCCATCTTCCAATTCTTCAAATTGGTAATTGGCTTCTCCGAGATATTCTCGGTAGATAATTCTATCGAATTCCCTATCGTCAATGATAAGAATCTTTGGTAAATCCATGGTTTCGTTCATTCTTTCTCAAGTTCTGATACAACAATAATGATTCCGAATTGTCTATTTATCGGTATTATCTTTAAGTTATACCAAGCTTATATCTTTACTTTGCAGTTCTAAATACTCTAATATGGCTACTTTTTCATCAGACTTTGTACATTCTCACTCCGAGGAACCCCATATACAGCGTACTAAGGATATCATCAGCAAATATCCTGAAATAAAGAAACTTATGGGAAGAAATCCTAATACGTTTTATTATACCTTAGGAATAGTGCTGATGCAGTTAGTCATTGCTTACTTTCTTCGTGCTCAGGCCTGGTGGGTAGCTTTGATAGTCGCCTATGCAGTAGGGGCTTTCGCTAATCATGCCCTTTTTGTACTGATGCATGAGTTTACTCATAATATGGTTTTTAAAAATAGGACAGCAAATCTGTGGGGAGGAATACTCTGTGATCTACCTAATGCTTTTCCTACCTCTGTATCCTTTAGAAAATACCATCTTAAGCACCATGCCTTTCAGGGCCATTATGATATAGATGCTGATCTGCCTAGTGTCTGGGAAGCTAAGCTCATGGGTTCTAACTTTATCGGCAAATCTATCTGGCTAGCCTTTTTCCCACTTTTTACGGCCCTTAGACCGCCGAGACTGAAGGAAATAAAATTTGCCAGTAGATGGATCTATATCAACATACTCTCTGTAGTTGTTGTCAATGTACTCATCTATATGTTTCTTGGTCCTATTGCAATAGCTTATCTAGCTTTTTCATTTGTATTCTCTATAGGTTTACATCCCTTGGGTGCGAGGTGGATACAGGAGCATTTTTTAGTGGCACCGCCTCAGGAGACTTATAGCTATTATGGTATCCTTAATAAGGTAGCATTCAATGTTGGCTATCATAATGAGCATCACGATTTCTCTTATGTGCCGTGGAATAATTTACCTAAGATAAGAGCCATAGCTCCAGAGTATTATGATACGCTGGTCTACCATACCTCATGGACCAAGCTTTTATTTCAGTGGATCTTCGATAAAGAGTTGTCCTTGTTTTCTAGAATTCTGAGAAAGAACAGAGGAGGGATAAGTATATCTGGAGGAACCGAAGAGGATTTTATTGCGGGAAGGAAAATGAAAGAAAACGTGCCAGCTGCTCAGTAGCCGCAATTTATCGCTTAACTAGCTTGCTTTTTCTTCATTCTGAAAAATAATTCATTGCCAGCCCGCGGCTTGATAGAAGTAGGGCAAATGTCCATTTCTATTATATTGAAATGAGAAGAAAACAGGCTTATGTATTCTTCTTTGCTTCCGCCAAAGGGAGGTCTATCTGTATGCAAGGGAATATTGAACAATAAGCCGATGAGCTGCCCGCCTGGCTTCAGTAAGTCATACATTTTGAGTTTGTATTCTTCTCTCAGTTCTGGATTAAGTGCACAGAAAAAGGTCTGCTCTATTATGATATTATATCTGCCCTGATGATCGAAGAAATTATACTGATGCAAATGCTGAAAAGGGAAAGTAGGCACCCTGTGCATAAAGTTGAGCATAGCCTGCTGTGAGAGGTCTATAATATGCACTTCAGTGAAGCCTTGCTTGTGTAGATATTCTGCCTCATACGCATTGCCTGCGCCAGGTATGAGTATGGCTAAATCCTTAGCGGGAAGGTTGTCGATAAATTGCTGGATAGGCGGAGAGACGGCGCCCAGATTCCACCCAATCTCTTGCGTGAGATATCTGTTATTCCAATACTCTGCAGAAAGGGGTTTCATACTAATGGATACGATCTCCTCTCACCTCAAGTGTCTCCATTACCCCTGCTTCGAATTCAAGGTATTCGTTCCATCTCTTTTTTACCAGTTCAGGTTCGAAATACTCATTAGCTAAGTCTATAAATAATCTGTAATGTCCCGCTTCAGAAACCATAAATGAATGGTAGAATTCTTTCAGAGAGTCATCAGAGATGTGAAGGGATAATAATCTGAATCGTTCACAACTTCTAGCTTCTATAAGTGCAAAGGTGAGTAAGCGTTCTAAGAGATGGCTGTCTCTACTTCCACCTTTTTTTTGAAAATCTAAAAGTTTTCTGACATACATATCTTTCCGCTGGTTGCCTAGCTTAAGATTTCTCTTTTCTAGTTCTCTCAGAACCAGTCTGAAATGCCCCCATTCTTCAGTAACGATAGGCGCGAGCTCCTTCACTAATCTTGTCCTTTCAGGAAAACTAACAATAAGTGTTATACATGAGGTAGCTGCCTTCTGCTCGCAATAAGCATGATCTGTGAGGATTTCTTCTAGACTTTTTTCAGCTAGATTAACCCAGCGTGGATCAGATGGTAATTTTAGTCCGAGCATTATTGCATTCTTTCTAAGTGGTGTAATTGATTCCGTACCAGATCTACATTTTGTACTTCGTATTCTTCCACACCTTCTTCCCATAGCACGGTTATCTTATCTATACCATGTTTTTTGAGCATGTTAGCATTGTCTTTGCTTATGGCGTAGGTGCCGATATAGGTGGTCATCTTATCACTCTTTCTGACCTTCCCACGGCTGCGCTCTATGTTTTCTAGATAGACATGGTCTTTATTGATCAGGTCTACTTTTATCCTTCCTCCCTTTTCCAGATTGCCATAATTTATCTTCGCTTTGTCTGAGTTGATTTTGTATTGTATGATCAGAAATTTGTTGTCACCTACTTTGTTAACGTAAGCTGTGGATTCCATCAGGTACTCATCAGACATATATTTTCTAACTTGAGGATGGGTATAGACAAAAAATTGGCGAGGCTTGAATTCTATTTTTCTGAGACTGCCTTGTAGTTCGTCTTTTTCTATGGTACAATCTAGCGAGTAGGCTCTAGAATTGTTCTCATCATAACTACTTGCTTCAAACCATGTAAGGCCTCCCTGAGCAGATACACTTAATGCGCTGAGGAAACAAAGAATAAGGAAGCCTAGTCGAATTATCATATTTTGGTCTTACTATTACCTTTTAGATAAGAACCTTAGCTATCTTGCTAAGAATCGATTTGTTAGAAGAGGATAAATATCAATAAAAACTATATGATTAACAAGAATCTATCTATCTCTGCCCTGCCTTTTATGATATTACTTATGATATTACTTATGTCATTATTTTCTTGCAATACAGAAACTTCAAAGTCTATGGCGAAGATGGAAAAACTAACTTACCCCAATACAACAAAAGATAGCACTATAGTAGATGATTACCATGGGACTGCTGTTGCCGATCCTTATAGGTGGTTAGAGATAGATACTGCTGACAACGTTAAAGACTGGGTAGTAGAACAGAATAAAGTGACCTCAGCTTATCTATCTAAGATTCCGGATAGGACTAAGATTAGAGATAGATATGAAGATCTTTTTGATTACGTGAAGTTGGGCTCTCCTTTCAAAGAAGGGGACTATTACTTCTTCTACAAAAACGATGGACTTCAGAATCAATCTGTCATCTATTTCCAAAAAGGCTTAGAGGGAAAGCCAGAAGTGTTCCTTGATCCTAATAAGATGTCAGAGGATGGGACAGCTGCCATCTCTCTTTTAGGGTTTTCACCAGACAAAAAGTATGTGGCTTATTCTAAGGCTGATGCTGGGAGTGACTGGCAGACAATCTATGTCATGGAAATAGAGACTAAGGAGCAATTAGCTGATGAGCTGAAATGGGTAAAGTTTTCTGGTGCCAGTTGGACAAAGGATGGTTTTTATTATAGCAAGTATCCGACTCCAGAAGACGGTACAGAACTTTCTGCTGCTAACGAATTCCACTCCATCTATTTCCATAAGCTCGGAGATCCGCAAGCCAAGGATAAGCTGATTTTTGATAATCCTGACGAGCCCAAAAGATATCATTATGGAGGTCTTTCAGAAGATAGAAATTATCATATCGTCTATGCTTCTACAGGCACTGATGGTTTTGAAACCTATTATAAGGATCTTTCCGCGCCAGCTAGTTCTTATAAGGCCTTGTTTAAAGGATTTAAGAATAAGAGCAGATTTGTAACTAATGTAGGAGGACGTTTTCTCATCCATACAGATATAGGAGCACCTAAGTATAGACTTGTTTCTATTGATCCTAGAAACCCTGCTGAGGAAAACTGGAAAACTATTATTCCAGAAACAGAGGACTTACTTGATTATGTCAATACAGGAGGTGGGAAATTATGGGCCAATTATCTAAAGGATGCAAAGACGGTTATCAAGCGATATGAGAAAGATGGATCAGGAGAATTGACTGTAGCTTTGCCAGGGCTAGGCAGTGCTGGAGGTTTTGGTGGAGAGGAAGAGGATGATCATTTTTTCTATTCTTTTAGTTCATTTACGATTCCTAACTCCATCTATAAGTATGATATAAAAGAAAATAAATCTTCAGAGTTTTTCGAATCTGAGCTAAAGTTCAATCCCTCAGACTATGTAGAAAAACAAGTCTTCTATAAAAGTAAAGATGGAACTGAGGTACCTATGTTCGTTGTCCATAAGAAGGGCCTGAAAATGGATGGTAATAATCCTGCCTATCTTTATGGGTATGGAGGATTCAATGTGAATATGTCTCCCTGGTTCAGTACGTCTAGAATGGTGCTACTCGAAAATGGTGGCGTCTTTGCGATGCCTAATCTAAGAGGGGGAGGTGAGTATGGAGAAGAATGGCATAAAGCTGGGATGTTACATAAGAAGCAAAATGTATTTGATGACTTTATAGCTGCTGCTGAATACCTTATCAAAGAAGGCTATACTAAAAGTGAAAAGCTAGCCATAGCTGGAGGGTCTAATGGTGGATTGCTGGTAGGGGCTTGCATGACTCAGCGTCCTGAGTTGTTTGCAGTTGCCTTCCCTGCAGTAGGTGTTATGGATATGCTGAGGTACCATAAGTTTACGGTAGGCTGGGGCTGGGTCCCAGAGTATGGGTCCAGTGATGAGAAAGAGCATTTTGATAATCTTCTGAGCTATTCTCCCTTGCATAATCTCAAAGAAGGTGTCCAGTATCCTGCTACCATGATTAGTACTGCCGATCATGATGACAGAGTAGTACCTGCACATTCATTCAAGTTTGGAGCAAGATTGCAAGAATGTCATGAAGGTGATAATCCAGTCTTGCTTAGAATAGATGTAAATGCCGGTCATGGTGCTGGAAAGCCGACTGCTAAAATTATAGAAGAAGAGGCCGATAGATGGTCTTTCTTTTTCCATAATACAGATAGTCCCATAAAATATATAGAAGGCTAGCAAGGGAAGAGCTCCTAGGAATAGCTTAATTTTGGTAAAAAAATTAGAAGCATATCGGACAGTTATTTTTGGTAGGAGGAATTGATATTAGGGTCCTGGATATATTGGATATAGTCATTGCAGCTTATCTCATCTACATGGTCTATAAGTATGTCAAAGGCACAGTAGCTGTCAATATTTTTATAGGCATCATCATTTTCTTTTTGCTACTTACTGTTGTGACTAATCTTAAAATGCGACTGCTCAGTCTTATGCTGGGTTCTGTAGCCGGTATAGGCCTCATAGGAATAATGGTGATTTTCCAGCCAGAAATAAGGCGGTTTCTTTTGATGGTGGGGGATAGAACCTTGAAGGGACGGTTTACTTTCATCGAAAAGTTTTTTAACCAAGCTAACCTTGGGAATACGGAACATAGCACTAAGTTGACCCAGGAGATTATAACGGCCAGTACAGAACTCAGCAAGACAAAAACTGGTGGGCTGATGATCCTTAGTAAGACTGATGTTCCAGATCTCGTTAAAACAGGAAAACTATTAGATGCTAAGGTGAGCGCCATTTTATTGGAAAATCTTTTTTTTAAAAATGCTCCCCTTCATGACGGTGCTGTTATTATAGAAGATGATAGGGTGGTGGCTGCCAGTTGTATCCTTCCCGTGTCAGAAAATAGAGACTTGCCAGATGACCTTGGTCTGAGACATAGAGCAGGTCTGGGCGCGACTGAGAATACTGATCTACTAGCCATTATGATCTCCGAAGAGAATGGCGAAATATCTTATGCTCATAATGGTAAGATCTTCAAGAATGTCAGCATGCCAGAGCTAAAGATCAGAATCAATAAGTACTACTCAGAAATCTAAGAAATACTTTTGAGGTAGGCGGTTGGTGTCATGCCTGTCAGCTTTTTAAATATTCGATTGAAGGAAGCCTTAGAATTGAACCCACTCTCACTGGCTATGCCCAGTATGCTAAAACTTTCAGCCTGCCCTTCGCCTAATAGTTTCTTTACATTCTCCACTCTGAACCTATTTACATAATCATAGAAATTACTCTGAAGAGCTTGCTTGAGTACCTTCGTTAATCTGTAACTAGGTATTCCTGAGATGGCTGCTAATTTGTTAAGCGAAAGTAGAGGATCTAAGTAAGGCTCCTGCTCTATCATCACGGTCTCTAGTTTTTTTAGATCTATTTCTAATTCGTTATGAGGAGGTGTAACTTCTTCTTGCTGAGCTGATGATTCAGGCTCTAGCTTGGCTAATAGTTGGGCATCAGAATTTTTTCTACTCGTAAATAGATCCGTTTTCTTAAAAGCAACAAAAGCAAGACCAAATAGAAATACGGCCAAAAATGAAAGCGTATAATAATCGTATAATAAGATTTTCGCTTCATCATTGAAGAGGTTATAGAGATAGCTAGCTGTCGCAATTACCCATAGTATGATGGCTCCTGTGATTATCCAGTTGAGCCAGATAAGATTCACTTCTTGCTCGTAGGAATACTGTTCTAAGAAACGCTTATGATAGCTACGGATGAGTATAATCACCGCTATGAGATAGAATGGTGCAGTGATGAGCTTTATGAGTGGGTAGCCTAACTGGTTATTGTCTGGTAATTTGAAAGTTGTAAAAACAGGTACTAGTATGACTAGAAAGAAAACGAAGAAAGGGAGGTAGTGCACGTAGTCCCAGCTAGTAAGTTTAAATTCTTTTGTGGTTAGCGCCTTTGTGTAATACAGAAAAAGTGGCCCATAGAGTAAGGGAATGGCATAATTGAGTTCAGAGAATATCCTTACATAGTACAGTTCTTCACTGGCACTGAAAGCAAATACAAAAGCACAGTTTACAGTGATCAGTAGAAACATAAAGGCCAGAAACCAATGCTCATATTCCTTGCTTTTTCTAGTAAATAGCAATAAGCTAAAAAGCAAAGAAAAAACACCACATATTACAAATAGATACTGCATCTTATATGAATCGCTATCTCAAATCTAAGATTTTTTAGTCAGCTATGATTTTAGTTTTGCGTCTCCTATTTGTTCTGAAGTCTTTTACCTTTGTTGCAATAATAAGTATAGCATGAAAGCAGTTCATAAGTACATTGATAAGAATAAGAAAAGATATCTACAAGAATTGATAGCTTTCTTAAAGATTCCATCCATCAGTGCTGATCCTAAATATGCTAAGGATGTAAAAAAAGCAGCTTCTTTCCTCAAAGATCGTATGAAGGAAGCAGGCATAGAGAATATCAAAATATTTCCTACCGCAGGCCATCCGATAGTCTATGGAGAAAAAATCACTGACCCCAAGCTTCCGACTGTACTGGTATATGGGCACTACGATGTGCAACCGCCTGACCCTATAGAGTTATGGGACAGCCCTCCTTTCGAACCTGTCATCAAGAAAACTAAAATACATCCTAAAGGAGCCATCTTTGCTAGAGGTGCTTGTGATGACAAAGGCCAAGCTTACATGCACATCAAGGCCTTTGAGGCAATGGACAAGAACGGTGGTGTCCCATGTAATGTCAAGTTTATGATAGAAGGAGAGGAAGAGATAGGATCATATAACCTAGAACATTTCTGTAAGAAGCATGTCAAGATGCTCAAAGCGGATATGGTTATGATTTCTGACACTTCTATAATCAGCAATAATACCCCAAGTGTAACTGTAGGACTGAGAGGTCTGTCATATGTGGAAGTAGAAGTCACTGGTCCTAACAAAGACCTCCACTCAGGTGTCTATGGAGGAGGTGTTACAAATCCCATAAATGCCTTGAGCAAGATGATAGCATCTCTGCATGATCTTAATGGGCACATTACCATCCCGGGTTTCTACAAGGACGTTGTAGAACTGAGTTCAGATGATAGAAAGTTTATTAATAAGGCACCATTCAGCGAGAAAGATTACAAAAAGTCATTAGGTATAGAGGCTATAAATGGAGAGCGCGGCTACAGCACCTTAGAAAGAACTTCCACCAGACCTACACTAGATGTAAATGGTATGTGGGGTGGCTACATAGGAGAGGGCGCTAAGACTGTCCTCCCGTCTAAGGCCTACGCTAAGATCAGCATGCGCCTTGTTCCTGACCAGCATCCTGATAAGATTACCAAGTTATTCTCTGATCACTTTAAGAAGATAGCGCCACCAGGAGTGAAAGTAAAAGTAACCCCACACCACGGAGGCCACCCCGCTGTAACTCCTACTAATACTGTAGAATATAAAGCAGCAGCTAAAGCAATGAAAAGCACTTTCGGCAAAGAGCCTATCCCTGTAAGAGGTGGTGGAAGTATTCCTATAGTAGCCATGTTTGAAAGAGTTTTTGGTATAAAATCAGTGCTAATGGGTTTTGGTCTCAATAGCGACGATATCCATTCACCTAATGAGCATTATGGTTTATTTAACTTCTACAGAGGCATAGAAACTATACCTTTATTTTTTAAGTATTATTCAGAGATGAAGACTGGTAAATAATACAGCTTCTTAAAAATCAAAAACATACATTATAATGAGATCACTATTAATAGTCTTATCATTTTTCATAACCCTAAATATTTCAGCGCAGATGGATACTACTAGTTACAGTGTAGGTATGATAATCGCTCAGAACTTGGTAGACCAAGGTATTACTGATATTAATCAAGAAGCTTTTAATGCAGCTGTCGCAGATGTGCTAGCTGGAAAAGATACTAGGGTCAGCAAAGCAGAAGCAAGTGCTACTTTTCAGAGAGTTGCCAAAGAAGGGCAGATCAAAGCAAGTCTGGCTCACAAAACAGCAGGGGAAAAATTCCTAAAAGAAAACGGCAAGAGAAAAGAAGTGACAACTACGGACTCAGGCTTACAATACGAAGTACTCAAAGCCACTCCTGGCGCTCGTATGCCAAAGCTAACGGACAAAGTCAATGTGCATTATCATGGTACCTTGACAGATGGTAAAGTCTTTGATTCTTCTGTAGAAAGAGGAGAGCCTATTTCTTTTCCTCTTAATGGTGTTATACAAGGATGGCAAGAAGGCCTACAGTTAATGTCAGTAGGTTCTAAGTACAGATTGTTCATTCCCTATAACTTGGCTTATGGAGAAAGAGCAGCTGGCCCCACTATCAAGCCTTACTCTGCATTGATCTTTGATGTAGAGCTGCTAGCAATAGAGTAACAAAAAAATATAAATCCTTAAGAGTCCAGCCTATCTTTAGGCTGGACTTTTTTATTTAGCTACCTACTATGATCTTCGATATTATTTCTGCTATTCCAGAACTGCTAGAGAGCCCCTTTGAGCATTCTATTCTCAAGCGAGCTATAGATAGCGGGCTGATAGAAGTGAATGTAATAGAGCTGAGAAAGTATGGCGTAGGGCATCATAAGCAGATAGATGATTATCAGTATGGTGGCGGAGCTGGGATGGTGATGATGGTAGAGCCTTTAGATAATTGTATCTCAGAGCTCAAAGCCGCCCATAGCTATGATGAGATAATTTTTGTAACTCCTGATGGTCAGACTTATAATCAAGGAAAAGCAAATGAGCTGTCTCTACAAAAAAGAATAATGATTATCCTCGGCCATTACAAAGTGATAGATCAGCGCATCAGAGATATGCATGTCACCCTAGAACTCTCTATAGGAGATTATGTGCTTTCAGGTGGAGAGCTACCCGCTGCTGTGCTTGTCGACTCTATCTCAAGACTTATCCCTGGCGTGCTGAATGATGGTACTTCTGCCCTTACAGATAGCCACCAAGACAACTTACTAGCTCCGCCTGTCTACACTAGGCCTGCAGAATATAAGGGGCAATCCGTACCAGCAGTCTTATTGTCTGGTCATGATAAGAACATAGACGAATGGAGAGAGGAGCAAGCGCTCAGCAAGACCCAAAAGCTCAGGCCTGATCTCTTAGATGACTAGGAGAAATACCCACATCACTAAGCCTCTAATAACCAGAGTGCTATCCAGTAAGCCACTATAGTATAAGTCAGACTGCTTGTCTTTTGCTATCATCATGACTGTAAAGGTGATGAGGTAAGAAAGATGGATCATTATATGTGAGGAAAGATAGTATGCTTGTATGGAATTACGGACAACAAAGAACAGAGATATCAGGCCTGTAACCATTAGGATTGTGCAGAGCCAGTAGGTGCTTTTCTGTCCGATTATTTTGGGGATGGTGATGAGCTGAGTTGAGCTATCTATACTCAGATCTCTAAGGTCAAAGGGTAGGGTGATGGCAAAAATAAAGACGAACCGTTCTAGGGCAGTAAGGGCTAAAAAAGTAAATTTAATTTCACCTATCAGTGGTAGAACAGAAACATAAGCCCAGACGGCTGAGATAAGAATGATCTTGATATAATTAAAATCTCTGAGTCTTCTTCCTCCTCCAAAGAAAGGCACAACATAAGCCATCGAGATAAGACCAGCACCAGATAACCTCCAAAGGGTATCAGTTCCCAATTTCCACATAGCCCAATTCAGCAAAAGAAAGGACAGAAAAATATAGAATTGGATATGACTCTTGTATTGTCTGATCACCTTAAAACGGCCACTGTTCTGCACCAGACTCAGCTTAGATATGCCTATTATTCTATGGAGAGAATAGATCAGTAAGGTACCCGAAAATACCAGCAATAGATAGTAGTGATTCACAGGAAGACCATAAGCCCAGTAAGACTCCACCGTAAATAGAGTTGCTCCCAAGGCAATATGCAGACTACTGTAGATATAAAAGTTGACTAGTTTTCTTAGGAAGCTAGTTGGCTTAGCAGAATCTGATTCGCTATAACTTTTAGTATTTGAAGTATTTGAAGTCGTGGTTCTTCTTAATTGCTAGTAATGAATTGTAGATAAGCAAAGTCACATTTTCTATATCCTGTTGATGAGCCATCTCCACCGTAGTGTGCATGTACTTTAGTGGTAAAGAAATAAGCGCTGAAGCTACTCCCATATTAGAATAAGCAAAAGCATCTGTGTCCGTTCCTGTAGAACGACTTGAGGCAGAACGCTGAAAAGGTATTTTGTTTTTGTCTGCAGCCTTTTCTATGAGTTTGAGCAGTTTGTTATGGACTGCAGGCGCATAGGTCAGGACGGGTCCTTTTCCTGCTTTCTGGTCTCCTTGTTCTTTTGCTTTCATGAGCGGGGAAGAAGTGTCATGCGTGACATCAGTAATTATAGCCACATCTGGATTTATCCTGTTAGCTATCATCTCTGCACCGCGCAAACCTATTTCTTCCTGTACTGCATTGACAACGTAAAGCGAGAAAGGCAATTTCTTTTTGTTCTTCTTTAGTAGACGGGCCACTTCGGCTATGCAGAAACCTCCCATTTTATTATCTAGAGCTTTGCCAGCGTAGTACCTATCATTCAGTTTTATGAGATCGTCCTCAAATGTGATGACACAGCCTACATGTACCCCCATTTTCAAGACTTCCGCTTTATCCTTGGCTCCTACATCTATAAAGATGTTTTCCAGCTTAGGAGAAAGATTTGCATCCTTTCCTCTTCTTACGTGAATGGCAGGCCATCCAAAAACGCCTTTTACGATACCTTTAGGTGTATGGATATCCACTCTTTTTGATGGAGCTATAATATGATCACTTCCACCATTTCTGATAACATTGATATAGCCATCATCACTGATATAGTTGACATACCAAGCGATCTCATCTGCGTGGGCTTCTATGACGACTTTGTATGGTTGACCTGGATTGATCACTCCATGCGCGGTGCCGTAAGTATCTAGATGTGTTTCGTCCACATATTTTTTTATGTAGTTCATCCATACTTTCTGTCCTTCCCATTCAAAACCAGTAGGGGAAGTAGAATTAAGATATTTGTACAGAAATTTTTCGGACTCTTTAGTTATAACTTTCATCATTATATTGATTATTCTCCTACTCTTTCAGACCAAGCTTTTGGATCTTGATTCCAACTTTCGAGCAGTTCTTTTTCTGATTCTGTAATATAGTTTGTTGCTAGAGCTTCACTTAGAAGACTTCTGTAATTTGTCAATGTCTCAACTGGTATTTTCCTTTCTCCAAAAACCTTAGAAGACTGCTCAAAGCTGTAGGTGAAGATAGCCAGTACTCCTATGACCTCAGCTCCAGCCTCTATAAG
Source organism: uncultured Saprospiraceae bacterium (assembly GCA_938002665.1). GTDB lineage: Bacteria > Bacteroidota > Bacteroidia > Chitinophagales > Saprospiraceae > RFSX01. The sequence goes on from CALLAE010000125.1 coordinate 22,250, forward strand.
TGTATCACAAGCTGCTACACTGCTCATCCCTGTGGATATAAGATCTTCTACCACCAGCATTTTTGCTCCTTTTTCAAATTCTCCTTCTATCTGATTTTGTCTCCCATGTGCCTTAGATTTAGATCTTACATACACAAAGGGTTTTCCTAATAGATCAGCTAGCAGGGCACCATGAGGGATGCCTGCAGTAGCTACTCCTGCGATCACATCAGGTTCTCCAAATGCCCAAACTTTACTCTTGAGACTTTCCTTGATAAAATCTCTAGTTTTGGGATGCGATAACGAAATCCTATTATCGCAATAGATAGGCGATTTTAGACCAGATGCCCAGGTGAACGGATCATTAGGGCTTAGTTTTATTGCCTTGATTTCTAGTAGTTTTGAAGCAACAAGTGAGGATAATGTGCTCATAATTTTTTTAAGATTGCCAAATGTACAAAATATACATAAACGAAAATACCCTTATACTGACTGATTCTCAATCGGTTAGCAAAGGGAAACAAGCTGCAAATCAGTTAGTAGCCCCATATACTGGTAAAACGAAAATGCTCTTATCCTACATAGATATGATGGAAAAGACTAACCGCTTCGACAGTGTCATCATACATCACCAGAATCCCAAACTACTTTTGAAAGATTTTGAATCATTATTTACTGTAGTAAAAGCCTCAGGAGGGGTAGTTAATGATGGAAAAGATAACATTCTATTCATATTTAGAAGAGGCTTCTGGGATCTGCCCAAAGGCAAAATAGATTCCGGTGAAAAGAAAAAGGCAGCTGCAATTAGAGAGGTAGAAGAGGAAACAGGCATAAGCGATATCAGTCTCCTCAAAAAAGTACATACCACCAGGCATACTTATAAACTAAAAAATGGTAAGAGGGCAATCAAAAAGACTTTTTGGTATGCGATGACTGCACCAAAACAAAAACTGACGCCTCAGATAGAAGAAGATATTACAGAGGTAAAATGGATCAATCTCTATAAAATAAGTGCGCTCAAAGAGCCTATTTTCAAGAATATTAATAATGTAATAGAAAAGTATATGGACAGCTAAATGCTGCCTCAAGTTATATTATACAAATATTTAATATAAATGTCTTTATCTCTATTTTTTATCATTACCTTTGCTAGGTGAATTATGGTTATATCAATAGCGATAATAAGCGTAGTCACCTAAAATGTTTTGTGTTAGATGCTCAGCAGACGTAGTGTAAGAATAAAGGTTATGCAGTTGATTTACTCTCTAGACAGAGATGAATCATTAAAGCCTAAGGACATATATAAGTCCTACACTGATAATATAGACAAGAGTTTTGAGCTCTTTCTCTTCTGTCTCAATGTGATTTTCAAAATCACCCAAAGGTCTACAGAAGATATGAAGAAGAGAAAATCCAAGCATCTCCCATCAGAATACGATAAGACTTTTTCAGATAAGCTTTACCATAATGACCTCCTTCAAGATATAGCTAACAATTCTGTACTCAATAAAAGGTGGGAATCTCTCAATTTTGAGAGTATGATCAATGAAGACTATGTCCAGAAAATCTATGATGAATTTTCTAAGTCTTCTGCTTACAAAGAGTTTATTAATGAGGAAACATCCAACATCTCTGTCCTCAGATTGCTACTGGAGATGTTCAGATTCTGCCGTCAAAATGAGTATTTCAATGAAATACTAGAAGATAACTACTTCAACTGGGTAGATGATAAATCACTTGTGGTCGGGTCCGTCAAAAAATATCTCAAATTGCTGCCAGCGGAAAGCAAAAACTCCTTCACAGAATTTCTTCCTGAAGATGAAACTGTAAAGGAATTTGGTTTGAACCTTCTAAAAAAGACAGTAACAAATAAAGATAAAGTGATGGAACACATAATCCCCGTTTTAGAAAACTGGGATCATGAAAGATTGGCTCTCGTAGATACCATTCTGCTTCAGATGGCAGTCACAGAATTACTAGAATTCCCTACAATCCCTGCTAAGGTTACCCTCAATGAGTATGTAGAGCTGGCTAAAAATTACAGTACTGCAAAGAGTAAAGAATTTGTCAATGGTATCTTAGATAAGTTGATGGGAGAGCTTACAGAATCAGGCCATATCGTCAAAGAAGGACGCGGTCTAGTAGAGTAATTCAGGCTCCCTCAGTATCATATTGACACCATAATTTCACTTTTAGACCCTTCAGGTCAAGACAAAACCACCTATTTCTCAGAAAAAATGCCCCTATTAATCAAAATAGAGCACTTTTTTGTTACAAATCCGTGTTTTCACTTATAAAATATGCGAATTTTATAGTGAACTTGAAGAAACAAAACGAATGATAATGAACAGATAAGGTTTTAAAAGTCAAAATTATAATCCAAAAAATACCCATGAAAAATTATTTCCAAATTATAATGACACTAGGATTTATCCTCAGCTCATTATATCTCAGTGCGCAAACCGTTGTATTGATCAATGGTGTACCGACCAAAGTAGTGATGGAAGGCACAGAGATAATAGACGTTCAAGAAGAAGCTAGAGGCTATATGTCTGGTTTTGAAGCTGCTGTTACACAAGGCGATAGCTTTCAGTATGCTGAACTCCGTATCGGTCAGAATGCAGCTGCAGCAACAGCTTCCGCACCAGTGAAGCAAGCTCCGAAAGAAAAGATTATCACTAAATCTATCTCTACAGATTCTCCGATTATAACTGGTAATTATTTCAACTTCGGTGATGCATCTGCGATCCTTTCTTCCCAGGCAATAAAAGATATCAAAGATTACTCACAGAAAATAAAAAACAAAACTGCGAGTAGTGTGCTCTTGGAATCTTTTCATCTTGCCAATAATCAAGAAAGCATAGACTTGACCAAAAACAGATTAGATGCTTGTAAAAGATATTTTGAGATAAATGGCGTTTCTAGTAGTCAGATAGTTACTAATCTTTATCCTAATGATAGAGAATCGGATAAAGTCTCTGTGACACTGAGATAACTAATAGAGACAAAGACTTATGAAAAGTAGGGCAGGATTTATTCTGTCCTACTTTTTCTTTTTAGGGAAGTCCAATTTAAGCTAATTAGACCATGTACAGACTAGGCTCTGTAGAAAGCCATCCTCACTGTCTATTATATCTAATTCTTGAGTGATTTTATCCAGATGCCTCCTCGCTAAAAGCTGTATGCCTCCTCGCATTTCTTATATTTGTGGCCTACATGGAAAAGATAATAATATTTGATTTTGGTTCTCAGTATACGCAGCTCATCGCTAGACGCCTCAGGGAGCTCAATGTTTACTCAGAAATCCATCCATATAATAAAGATTTGGACCTCACAGATTCTGCCATAAAAGGTGTTATCCTCTCAGGGAGCCCCTTTTCTGTCAATGATCCTAATATGCTCAATCTTGACATAGACAAGATATTAGCTGTAAGGCCAGTGCTAGGCATTTGCTACGGAGCGCAGCTCACAGCGAAGCAATTTGGCGGGAAGGTGGAGCAGTCAGATAAAAGAGAGTATGGCAAAGCCACTATCAGTAAGGTATCAGATGACGTAATGTTTGAAGGAATAGATTCCAGTAGTCAGGTATGGATGTCACATGGTGATAGTATCAAAGAACTCCCTGAGGGGTTTGATCTACTCGCCCAGACCAGCTCTATACCTGTGGCGGCATTTAGATCCGCTGAAGGTCGCTTCCCGCATTCTATAAGATGCATACAATTTCACCCAGAGGTGACCCATACAATAGACGGCTCTAAGATCCTAGATAACTTTTTGACCAAGGTAGCAGGATGTACTAAAGACTGGACGCCAGATTCTTTTATCGAGAATACGATAGCCGACCTAAAAAGCAAGTTGGGAACTGATAAAGTTATTCTTGGTCTCTCAGGAGGAGTAGATTCTTCTGTGGCGGCCTTATTGTTGCACAAAGCCATAGGACCTAACTTAACTGGTATATTTGTCAACAACGGACTACTTCGAAAAAATGAATTTTCTGAGGTCTTAGATTCTTATAAGGAACTAGGACTGAATGTAGTAGGCGTAGATGCTTCAGAAGCTTTTTTATCTGAATTGGATTCAGTTTCAGACCCAGAGAAAAAAAGAAAAGTAATAGGCAGAGTTTTCATTGAAGTCTTTGAGGCAGAGGCTAAGAGAATGTCTGATGTAAAATGGCTGGCTCAAGGAACTATCTATCCAGATGTCATAGAATCTGTTTCTGTAAAAGGCCCTTCTGCTACTATCAAGTCCCACCATAATGTAGGTGGCCTACCTGATCATCTAGATCTGAAATTAGTAGAGCCACTCAGAACGTTGTTTAAAGATGAAGTGAGGAAGGTAGGTAAGGCACTCGGTTTACCCTCTTCTTTTGTAGGACGCCACCCTTTTCCAGGACCGGGAATGGCTATCAGAGTCCTAGGAGAAATTACCAAAGAAAAAGTAAGACTTAACCAAGAAGCTGACCACATATACATTTCTAAGTTGAAAGAAACAGGTTGGTACGATAAAGTGTGGCAAGCAGGAACAATACTTTTACCTGTGAAATCCGTTGGAGTAATGGGAGACGAAAGGACTTATGAATATACTATAGCACTCAGAGCGGTCAACAGTGTAGACGGCATGACTGCAGAGTGGAGTAAACTACCTTATGAGCTCCTAGGAGAAATATCAAATGAAATTATTAATCAAGTAAGAGGTATAAATAGAGTTGTCTATGATATCAGTACTAAACCACCAGCAACTATTGAGTGGGAGTAAAACTCTTGTAACAATACTTGCCGCTCTTATCTTTTGTTTTTTAGTTTCATCTTGCGGCGGAACCAAAAAGACAATAGATAAATCTCAACCCAACAGGACAGACGATAGGAATCCAAAGAATGCTTCTCACCCTAAAGCTAGTGGAACTGTAGATACCATCAGATGGACAGAGATAGACAGAACAAAAGAGTATGAAAGCAAGATAGAAGATCTTGAGCTAGACAAAAGGTCCATGTATAAGGTGTCGTTATTATATCCTTTTGGCTTAGAGTCCAATAAAGAAAGTGATGCGAATGTACCATCCTCAAATTTGGGAAGGATTACACAATTTTATGCAGGTACTAAAATGGCACTCTCTCAGCTCCAGCAAGAAGACATACAATTAGAAGTAACGGTACTGGATTCAGAATCTGGAAACTTTGATTCTAAGCTTCAGCAATGCAGATCTGCAGATGTTATTATTGGTCCTAAAGAAAGAGGACAATTATCCACCACCGCACAGTACGGTAAAAACAATGAGATACCTGTCGTGTCACCATGGCTCTCTAGTACTAAAGTAGCTAAGAAGAACTCCTACTACATACAGCTCAAACCGAGCCTCAAAAATCATATGGCTAGAATAGTAGAGCATGTCAAGGAGAACTATTCTGATGATCAAGTTTTCTTACTCGGTAGGAAGAATCGAAAGGATCAGGGTATGATGAG
>CALLAE010000126.1 GCA_938002665.1 uncultured Saprospiraceae bacterium
AAGAATTGCTATTGAATGTAAAGGTGCTAACCCTAGCTTCAATGATTTACGCAAAGTTTCAACAATTAGAGATTTGCTTTCGATTAAAGATTACTTTGTTGAATTAATAGTTTTTGCCTCTAATCGAACAAGAGATGAGCATGATGAAGTTGCCAAATTATTAAATATTAAACTTCTCAAAAAATCCGATTTAAGTAAACTAGTATTACCAATTCTTTGGGGAACCGGTGAATTAAGAAACGAAAGGATAACTTGGCTTAATAGGTATCTGGCAATTTATTCAATTGAGGATTACTATATAAAAGATGCTATAAAAAGTATTGAAAATAGAGAAATAAGAAAACAATTCACAAGGTATAAGAAATACCTTCAGTCAGATTTATGGTCAATAAAAAGCCCAATTGAACAACTAAACGATTCGTTTGAAAAAGCTCAAAATGAATTCAATAATTTCACAAACACAATAGCAAGGTCACAAGGAACAACTGCATATCAGGAAGTAACAAATCCAACGAATCATATAATTCAATCTGCAATGCTACTAGAGCTAAACCATAGAATAATGAATCTAAACGCTATAGCTAGATGCTCAATACTAGCAAAGACCGCGCAAGGTAGAGAAGTAATAGCAGAAAGAACTCCAGCAATCAGAGATGCGTTAAACAAACTCTGTGACTATAATTTATCTCCAAGCAAATTCATAAATTTCGTAACGAGATTTATATATCTATGGGGAGGTATAATTCTGAAAATAAAGCAGAATGGAATCAATAAAGACATTCATCAAATTGCGCTAGAGACTGGTATTTCAGATCAAAGCGCAATCGAATATCTTAAAATAATATATAGAATTTATCAGAGTGGAAATGGTCTCTTTATAAACAACGATGATAGGTTCTTCTTAAAGTATGTTCCTTCAGCTTATAGGGCTATTGGACTAAGACATAGAAAATCAGTTTTTGGGCAAGATTATGCCCATTCACTATTTATACAAGATGAACAAAACGACACAATGTTAAATGAATCACTTGAACATATTGGAGGACACGAAAACCTAATGTTCAGTTAAATAGCAGCCGATAAAAAGGCATGATCAGGGAATCGTTCCTTCGTCACGTCTCCCGATATGCCCAATCCGTTATGGTAATTAAAAATGAAAAACCATCAAATCATATTTACCAAGATTAAAGAGTTATTGTGAAAAGCTTGATTAGTTACAATAGAATTGAGCAGGAAATATTAGAAACGGCCTAGACTAGAGTTACTAGCCGCTCAACACAGGCGTTTAGGACCTTAATTCTGCCTTTGGCAGAAACGTTCACTCATTATAAACCCAATTCATGGGGAGGGGGGCTTTCATCTTACGTTTGAAATCATAAGAGACGATGTGCTGATTAGAAATTGCGACGAGCTTATTTTGCTCTTTGCTGAAGATCTTTGTTTCTAGGACTATTCTATCATCCAGTATTTCTGTTCGCTCCACACCTATCAATACAGTATCTGGAAATGTAACGGGCTTGATATACTTGCAATCCTGCCAGGCAACTACTGGTCCTACATTGTCTTCATTGGACAAACGACCATTATTGAGATTGAGAAAATAGGCAATCCTAGCACTTTCTACCCACCGCAGATAGACGACATTATTGACATGCTGGGCAGCATCCATATCTCCCCATTGTACATCTACTTTCTTTAAAATTTTGTAATCCTCCAACATGCTTTATCTATTTGATTATCAGAGGGTAAAGATAGTAGATATAAGTCTATATGAGTATAATGACAAATTAAATATTGCCTGTGAACAAAAATGCTGTTATATTGTTGTTTTATAGGATGTTCGACGGAACATATTAGTTAAAAACTGATTATAAACCTTATTAAATATAAGTATGGATATCAAAGTAGAAAGAGCGCAGACAGAAGGAAAAAATTATTTCGAAACCTACGCTAGAGAAAATTTGCAGAAGTATTTTAATAACTATCCATTTATCGAATCTATCAAAGTCTTTTTCAGAGGTAAGAAGCACCCCTCAAAAAAAATTAAGCTTCATGCGAGACTCAAAGGAAAAGATGTTTTTGTAGAAGCCTCCGGTGCCCGACACGACTTAGCACTAGATGCAGCTTCCGCAAAACTCCGGGTTCAAGTAGAAAAATATAAATCTAAACACTACAAAAGAGCTTAAAAAAAAACTTCAAAAGAGTGGGTACAAAAAGTGCCTGCTCTTTTTTTGTTAAGGTCAAACAATGAACAAAATACCTCACTGGAGGCCAGACTGGTGGGTGATTTATTTTTTTCACTCGCATAAAGCCACCCACTAATCCACTAAATGGGAACTTAACATTATTACGTAAGGTAGCTTATGCGCTTCAACACTACACAATTCTATCATATATAAGCTTGAACTGCAGATCCCCCAGACCATAGATACCTTCCTCTTTACTAAACCTACTGAAGACCTTTCCAAAATCTACTCCCTCTTCCTCCAGATAATTCGCCACTTTTTTTTCTAAGTCTGACCGCTCTCCATCCTTGGATAATCTGCCTAACTGTGCGGTAAGAACTTTAGAGCTGTGCTCAGACAGAGTCTCTTGCTCTAGATATTCTTCTAGTTCTGTATAATCCTGATTTTGATACACAGCCAGATTAGTGCTATACTCTTCTACCATAGTTTCAGAAATAGGAGTTGTAGCTTCTTCCTCTACTAGAGCTCTCAGTGCCACAGTATCTAACTGCCCAAAGCCACCCCAGTCCTGATGACCAGGCGTCACCCAGTGAAGGTTGACTTCCTTGCAGTATCTAGCTATCCACCTACAGCAAGACCAAAGGTTGACTTGGCAGAAGAGATCATACTCAAACCATAAGTAGATTTTAGATCCTTTAGGAATAGCCTTGATCTTTCTCAATTGCGGAACTACCTCTTCTTCGTACTGCCTAGAACTGGCTCCAAAAAGCTTAGTTAGAAAGGCCGCTCTTCTCTTATAGAAGGCATCTTCCAGCGTTTCAGAAAAAGGGCCATCTATAAACATTTCACGACAGACGATCATCTTACCAGGAAGGTCAGTAGGGAATTGCTCTGCTAGGGCATCACCATTTAGGATATGGAAAATTTCTTGTTTAATGGTTGATTAATTTTTGAGTACTTTGCCGGCAATATATATGAATTACCTTACTCTAGAAAATATAAACAAATCCTACGGAGAAAAAACTCTCTTTAAGAGTATCAATCTGACCATAGCCAAAAGTCAAAAGATAGCTCTGATTGCAAAAAACGGTACAGGAAAGACCACTCTACTCCGGGTCATAGCTGGAGAAGAAGCACCAGAGGGCGAGCAAGCTAAAATACTTGTATCCAAAGAAATAAGAACGGGCTACCTTAAGCAAGATCCCTATCTCAATCCTCAGGCCTCAGTCTTAGAAGCTGCCTTAGATTCTAACAACGATAAGGTACAAGCTATCAAAGACCTAGAACTGGCCACTATTCTGGATAAGCAAGATGAGATACAAGCCGCTATAGAAAAGGTAGACAATCTCAAAGCCTGGGATATAGAAGCACGTATAAAAGAAGTCCTCGGTAAGCTAAAAATTAAGAATTTCACTCAAGAAGTATCTACACTTTCTGGAGGACAAAGAAAAAGAGTCGCACTGGCTAAAATTTTAATAGAGGAGCCAGATTTTCTTATCCTAGATGAGCCGACTAACCACCTAGACTTAGACATGATAGAGTGGCTAGAAGAATATCTTTCTAGGCAGAACCTGACACTATTCATGGTGACACATGATAGGTATTTTCTGGAGCGGGTATGCAACGAGATAGTAGAGCTGGACGATGGTAACTTATATACCTACAGAGGTAACTATAGTGACTATCTAGAGAAAAAAGCTAATCGAGTCCAGAACGAAAAAGCCAATCTCGCCAAGACAAAAAAACTCTACAAAAAAGAACTAGACTGGGTACGCCGCCAACCACAAGCCAGAGGCACTAAAGCAAAATCGCGGGTAGACAAATTCTATGAGATAGAAGACAAAGCCAAAAAACGCATCGCTGATGACGAAGTGACCATGCAGATAGATATGTCTCGTCTAGGTGGAAAGATACTAGAAGCACATAACGTCGGCAAGTCTTATGGCGACCTAGATATTATCAAGGGCTTCACTTATAAATTTAAGAAAGGCGAACGGGTCGGACTTGCAGGGCCCAATGGTGCAGGCAAGACGACTTTTATAAAATTACTGACACAAGAAATAAAACCCGACCAAGGAAAAATAGTCGTTGGCGATACAGTCGTCTTTGGTCATTATACCCAAGAAAACACAGGACTCAATGAAGACCATAGGGTTATAGAAAGTATCAGAGAGATAGCAGAATTTATTCCACTAGCAAAAGGCAAAAAACTGACCGCTGAGTCGCTACTTGAAAGATTTCTATTCCCGCGCTCGCATCAGCAGGTCTATGTATCGCAGTTGAGCGGTGGTGAGAAGAGACGACTTTTATTGCTGCGCATCCTTATGAAAAATCCCAACTTCCTTATCCTAGATGAACCTACTAATGACCTCGACATTCTTACACTGAATGTACTGGAGGATTTCTTGCAATCCTATCCAGGCTGTCTACTAGTCATCAGTCACGACAGGTTCTTTATGGATAAGCTGGTGGATCATCTCTTTATTCTAAAAGGTGGCGGTGAGTACAAAGATTTCAATGGCACCTACTCTGAATACAAAAGATCCTTACATAACTCTAGCTCTACCAAAAACAAAGTGGCCACCAAAGAGGACAACAGTGAAGAGGAAGCTGCTCCAGAAAAACGCAAACTCAATTATCACGAGAAAAAAGAATACGCTTCGCTAGAAGATGATATCGCTAAGCTGGAAAAGAGGAAAAAGGAAATAGAAAATCTATTTATGGATCCAAGTCTAGATAGTGCTAAGATTACAGAATTATCACAGGAGCTCGGTACTATACAGAAGAGCATCTCAGAAAAAGAAGACAGGTGGTTGGAACTGGCAGAGTTTGTTTAACCTTTATAATTCTCTTTGAACGATGAGCACAAGACTTGCACAGCCTTTCCAAATAAACTACAACAGCTCAGTTCCTTCCTTACTTCATAAATTGGGCTGTAGTATAGCCATCAGTACCTACCAAGCGGGTAAGGTTGTATTTCTAAGTGCGCAGTCGGATCAGAAACTGATACAACTTCCTAGAACATTTCTGAGACCGATGGGGCTTGCAATAGAAGCTGACAGATTAGCTGTAGCTTGCAAGGATGAAGTGATACTGCTTAGGAATTCTACTCAGCTGGCATGGCATTACCCTAAGAAACCACAGACCTATGATGGGATGTTTCTTCCTCGTGCTACCTTTCATACCGGAGAAGTAGATGTCCATGATCTGGACTTTACAGAAACAGGCCTCGCAGCTGTCAACACTAATTTCTCATGTATCATCCAGATAGATACAGACTATAGCTTCACACCTATCTGGAAACCTGACTTTATTTCCAAAGTAACGGCGGGAGATCATTGTCACTTGAATGGGATGGCTGTCTCTGATTCCAAAATAAAATATGTTTCTGCTTTTGCCTCTACTGATAGTCCTAGAGCCTGGACCAGTAAGCTAATGGAAACAGGAATCATCATAGACTATGACTCCAAGGCAGTTGTGCTAGAAGGCCTGGCTATGCCGCATTCGCCACGTATTTATAAGGACTATCTCTATGTCCTCTTATCAGGCACAGGCGAGCTCATCAAGGTCAACATGACTACTTATGAAAGAGAAATAATCTTTCAGCAAGATGGCTTCCTACGTGGCTTGGCTATACACGAGGGCTATGCCTTTGTGGGGTTGAGTAAGATCAGGGAGGACTCATCTAGTTTTGGAAAATTGAGTATAGCAGCGGCTGCAAATACGGCAGGCGTTGTGATTATAGAATTGGCAAGTGGGCAGCTGGTGGGACAGATTAGCTACTTACAATCTGTAGATGAGATCTATGATGTACAAGTTCTTGCTGGGCTTAAAAGACCTTCTATCTTGAATACTAGCGATGATTATCATAAGAAAGGTTTGTCTTTACCAGAGACTACTTTTTGGGGGGTAGCCAAAGAAAAAGAGTAAAAGTAAATTGCAGTTCATTGCAATTCGGGATAGTTCATTATATTAGTATCAAAGTCAACAACAACTATGAACAACCGCTTCAAAACTACTCAAGTTAGTCAAAACCTTAAGAGACTTAGATTCCTGAAGGCAGCTTATTTAAAAGCTAAAACTCAAGAACAATTATCTAAGATTGGTCACTATCTATTAAAAGTGCTCAGCCAGCTTAGAAAGGTCGTCTCATGGATGAGAATTAAGCCCATCCTTGGATCTGCTCTGACAGGGATGCTCCTAATGGGAAGCACATCAGGGGAAGCACAAAAATTTGGAGAGCCGATAAAGATAGATCATCCAGAACTGATTGGTGCAACTGTACCTGATATGGCAGACATAGATGGCGATGGAGATTTGGACATTGTCCATGCACATTTTTATTCTTCATTTTTGAATGGGTACTTTGAAAATATAGGTACGCCTGAAGAATTTACAATTGGTGACAATTTTACAGCTTTAGCTATAATAGATACTACTGATTCTGATAGAGTTATTACGGAGATGGTGGATCTAGATAATGATGGAGATCTGGATTATACTTCTATGGGCTATGGTGATTATTACGAGCAACTATTCTACTACATAGAGAATATTGGAAATGGGGCTTTTGGTGATATTCAAATAGATACTATCGCTGACTCTGAACCACTGTTGTATTTTGCAATCGACCCTAATTTTGTTGATATAGATGGTGACGGGGACCTAGATCTTGTAACCGCTGGTTATGATGTAGTCGCCTATAATGCTTCTTACGCAATGCAGCTGGGCTTAATGTATGTAGAAAATATTGGTACCGCTGAAAGTCATGTTTGGGGTGAGGCATCTTTGGAACAAAACTTTCCTATCATAGCGCAAGAGGAAGAAGCACCTACCTCCATAGAGCTAGCAGATTTTGATGGAGACGGAGATGCTGATATAATCTTGAGCCAATATGAAGATTATGATAACAACATATACAGAGTTCTCTATTTAGAAAATAACGGTAACGGTTTCTCAGAGCCTGTAGAGCTTGAGTTTTTTGATGTCCAAGAAGGTATAGCTCTACTGACTAGTGGAGATGTAGATGAAGATGGAGATATTGATATTGTCTTTAATAATTTCCCTGCAAGTATTTACTCAGGATTTCCAGCAAATTTATATTGGGTTGAAAACCAAAACATCTCTAGTATAACGGAACAACAACTAGAAACAAAAGCATTTTCTCTAGCTAATGAGTTGGTTGTAGATAAACTACAATTGATGGCAAATGCAACCAAAACCATGACCATAGAAGCCACTGTGATCAATAGTCAAGGAAGGCTCCTAAAGAAAGAAAGCATCCATCTTCAGAGTGGAGACAGCGATTCTTATATCACCTTGCCTGACTTGACGGCTGGCTCCTATTTTCTAGTCGTTTCTACTGAGGAAGGAACTCAGACTTTGAGTTTTACTAAGATATAGAGAAAGCCAGGTGCTACTTACTTAGGCGATGGCTTGATACGAGTTCGGCTATTTAAATTTCCAGTTTTGTTGTTCTCCTTTAAATCTGAATTCTTTAAAATCAAACGAAACACCAAGAACTAAACCTCCTACCAACTGGACGCCACTAATAACAAGCATTTTGTTTCTACTTTCTTCTGGCAAAAACAGAGCATTGATTCCAGTAACTAATGAACCAATGGCGAAAAAAGCACCTGTCCCAGCGAGAAGACGTCTCCGTTTTTCTACTTTTTCAGTTTTGTAGTTGTACAAGTATTCTATATCATTTTTCGCTATCCACTTGTTAGTTTCCCAATCTAAGTAATTAACATTTCTGAATTTAGCCGGCTTAGTCAAGTCCTTCGCAATCCATAAGTGTTGGACATTTAGTAAAACACTGTCTGCTTTTGCACCTTCTAGTGTTCCTCGTAGACTGACAGCAGTACAGCAATTTTCTTCTTCGTCATAATTCTCAGAGACCCTTAGCTCTATCAGACTAGAATGATCAATAAAGTAAGATTTGTCTTGTCTAAAAAGTTCGTAAGACTGTGCCGAACACAGATTTACAACAACAATAAAGGATATTACTAAAAGGTTTTTCATAGGTACTTATCAGGCTTAGTCTTATTGTATATAGTAAAAATAACTAGTCATACATTCTACGCAAGCATCTTCCACTCTATTCTCAAAAGTAATATCAAACAAAGCTTGTTCTATTACATTTTGATTTTCAGCAACAGGATACCTAAGGGCGACAACCTTTCCCGCATTAGTGTAGCATATTTTCACTTCTAATCTTTGGACATGTTTAGCACTCTTCTGCTTTGATAGACTTTTAGGTAACGCCGCTACTTTTCTAGGAACCTTATCATCCCTGTCTCCACTGTGATTAAGTTCTATGAAGCTTATCTTTTCTCGCTCAGTCTTTTGATAAAAGTAACAAGCTTCAGAGTCTGAGCCTTGCTTAAAAGCATAAGTCCATTCTCCATATTGTACTTGTGAGATGCGAGTTGAATTATTATCTACTCCTGGTCTTGAACTATTACAAGATAAGAGCATAGATAACAAGAATAGGGTTGCAAATTTTTTCATCACGATAGTATTTTAAGATCCTCGGCAGTATCTATATCATGTCTACCCTTAGGAAAAGAGATATAGCACAGCTGCTCTTTATATTTTTTTACAACTTGCCTAGCCCCATGATCTCCTTTTAGAGCCATCAGTTCAGGAAAATAGTGCTTCGAAAAATAAGCCGGAGGCCCACTACTCTCACCATAATCACAAACTGCTATTCCACTAGCCATCCCTCCATTGATAACTTTCCTTATCAGCTCTGTAGTTACATAAGGTTGGTCGCATAAAAGCAACACTACACCTTCTGCTCCTTTTTCCATCAGATAGCTTACTCCAGCTACTATAGAACTACCCATCCCTTCTTGCCAATATTTATTACTAATAACTGTTGCGTCTTGTATGGTCTTCTGTATCTCTTCTTCATGAGCTCCTAGTACAACCACTACCTCTCCTTGATTTGTGGCAAGCGCCTCATGAACCGTATAACTTAATAAAGTATGTTTTCTGTAAGGCACGAGTTGCTTAGGATGCCCCAGCCTAGAGGAGTTGCCTGCTGCAAGTATAATTATAGGTATAGCTGTATTCATAATCAAAGAATGCCTGCAAGATAAGATAGTATTCTATCAGAACTCTGTCACTGATTAATTTAGGACAAGTTTGTGAGAATAACTATCTTTCCTTTGTAACAACAAGTAACTATCATGGCAACCTATACGCTTACAATTAATGGACAAGCTAAAGAAGTCACTGCAGATGCAGATACGCCTATTCTATGGGTACTGCGAGATGAACTCCAACTCGTAGGAACAAAGTATGGCTGTGGGATTGCACAATGCGGAGCCTGCACGATTCACTTAGATGGCAACGCTGCGAGGGCTTGTTCCATCCCTGTTTCCCAGATAGGAGAGCAAAAAATAACAACCATAGAAGGGCTAGACAAAGAAGCCAAGCATCCCCTGCAAGAAGCATGGAGGGAACATGATGTGCCTCAGTGTGGGTATTGCCAGGCAGGACAGATAATGTCTGCAGCAGCTCTTCTGAAGTCTAACACTGCACCGACTGATGAAGACATAGATACCCATATGCATGGTAACCTCTGCCGCTGTGGCACTTATCTAAGAATCAAAAAGGCCATTAAGACTGCCTCTAAAAACCTATAGACCATGAACAAAGAAACTTCAACATCAAGAAGAAATTTCCTGAAAGTTTCTGCCGCCGCAGGGGGAGGCTTGATGGTAGGATTTAATTTTATTGGCTGTCAGTCTGAAACTGCCCCAGCAGAAGTTATGAAAGCCTACCCTGCAGTATGGACAAACTTTGATGCTTATATAAAGATAGGAGATACCGGCCTAGTCACCATCATGTCCCAGAATCCAGAAATAGGTCAGAACATCAAAACTTCCATGCCTATGATCGTGGCCGAAGAACTAGATGTTGCCTGGAAAGATGTCGTCGTGGAACAAGCACCACTGAATACTGAATGGTATGAGCGGCAAGTGGCTGGCGGAAGTCAGTCCATTCGTCAGGGATGGGAAACACTACGGACCGCTGGTGCAAAAGTGAGAAAACTCCTCATAGACACTGCAGCAGAACAATGGGAAGTAGATCCTTCAGAATGCTCAGTTGCAGACGGGATAATCTCACATGCTGATGGTAGAAGTCTCGGCTATGGCGCACTAGCCGCTGCAGCGAACCAAAAAGAATTACCAGAAAAGGTAAGCCTAAAAGACCCTAAAGATTTCAAGATCATAGGAAACAGCAAACGCAATGTGGATATGGATGGTATCCTTACGGGTAAGTCACTGTTCGGTATCGACTATACAGCACCGGGAATGGTATATGCAGCTGCTGTGAGACCGCCCTCTTTTGGCATGACGCTGACAGCTTATGATGATAGTGCTGCCAAAGCAGTCGCTGGAGTCTCAGAGGTTATAAAATTTGGTGATAAGATAGGCGTTTTGGCCAGCAACACTTGGGCTGCCATCAAAGGAGCTAAAGTCATAAAAGCAGAGTGGTCGCAAAAAGAAGAAGCAGAAGACTCCGCTTATCATACCGAGACCCTCTTAGCGCACCTAGACAAGAAAACAGCAGAGCCAAGACGTGTAGATGGCGATGTAGACAAAGCCTTTGCAGAAGCGGATGAAGTAGTGGAAAGAACGTACCAAGCGCCTTTCTTGCCTCACTCCTGCATGGAACCCATGAATTTCTTTGCTAATGTAACTACAGAAAAAGCAGAACTTGTAGGTCCCATTCAGACGCCTAAGTGGACACAACAACGGGTGGCTGACTTGCTAGAGAGACCTCTAGAAGAAGTGACGATAGACATGACGCGTATGGGTGGTGGGTTTGGTCGTCGCCTATATGGTGATTTTGCCTTAGAAGCAGCAGAGTTGTCCAGCCTAGCTAAGAAACCTGTCAAGCTTACCTTTACCAGAGAAGATGATATGCTAGCAGGTACCTACAGACCTGCCTCTGCATATAAATTTAAAGTAGGAATAAAAGACAACAAGGTAACAGCTTACCATCTGATCGAAGCCTGCTTTAATGGCTCTATGTTTGGATCTATGCCTAGTAATTTTCCTTGTGGCGCTATTGCCAATTATAGAGTGGATTCCCACAATATAGAATCCAACATTACCACTGGTGCATGGAGAGCACCGTATGCTAATTTCCTAGCCTACGCAGAACAAGCATTCTTAGATGAGCTAGCTGGTATCTTAGGGAAGGACGCTGTGGAATTTAGATTAGCTCTGCTAGAGCAGGCGCGGACGACACCTGTAGGCGAAGAGCATAACTATGAAGTAGATAAGTATGCTGGTGTCATAAAACTAGCTGCAGAGAAGGCGGGCTGGGGAACTAGCAAACCAGGAAAGCACTTAGGGTTCTGTGCTTATTTCTCCCACAACACCTATGTGGCAGAGGTGGCAGAAGTAGAGCTAGTAGATGATGCACCTGTGGTAAAAAAGATAGTCTGTGCAGTAGATTGCGGTCTCGTCATCAATCCCCTGGCTGCGCTCAACCAAATAGAGGGTGGCATCATAGATGGCATAGGTCATGCGATGTATGGAGACTTTACTTTTGAAGCTGGTAAGACAGACGCTACTAATTATAACAAGTACAGACTGATAAGGATGGGAGAGGCACCAGCAGTAGAAGTGCATTTTGTAGAAAGTCACAATGATCCTACTGGACTAGGCGAGCCTACTTTACCGCCAGCGGGAGGAGCTGTCGCTAATGCCTTACATGCTGCCTCAGGTAAGCGCTTGTATAAGCAACCATTTGTTAAGTATTATGAAGTGCTGGGCTAAATAGGATTTTAGAAAGTTTACTTATAATTCTGAAATACCCTCTACGGTAACACCTTTATAATGTCCTGACCTAATCAGTTCGAAAAGTGACTCTATGGTATCTACAGGGCCTTTGGTTAGAGCCATATTGACTATCCATTGTGGCATAGTGCCACCCACATCTACTTTAAAAAGATATTCTAGCTCTATCAGTCCAGAAGACTTAGGCACTAGTGTATAGCCAGCTTCAAAGAAAGGAATCCTCACGAATTTCTTTTCTTCTTCCATCTTTCCATCTACACCTTCATAAGAATTAGTCACCACTTTAGTAGTGGTATCCTGACTTCTATTATACTTTATCACCACATCTCTATCCTTAACAGGGTAGGGCATATCTGTACTTATGTAGTAGTAGAAGTTGGCAGCATCTGTCTTCTCTAGGTATTTAGAATCTATAGTGCTTCGCACCCAGTCTTTATGAGACTCCACATCCTCGAGTGCCATCACGAGCTCACTCATCGTACTGGTGATACTGCTGACTATCTTGACTTCCTTGAGCTTGCTATCACTTGCTTCTCGCACATAGACCTTCATTTCTGAAGTTTCTTTGACTATCTCCCACTCTTGGGCCGTGAGTGAAAAGGTCATTATCAAGAATAAGCACAATACGCTATAGTTCATGGATCAGTTGTTTCTATAAATTTATTGGATTAAGGACTTTTGCTCAATATACCGAAGGAGTTTAACCTAATTATAAGTCTTCACACCTCATCATACTTAATCTTAAACCGAGTATTAGAATTAAACTTAGCCTTAGCATGAACTTCAAAGGTAAACTACTTGTCACTTCTGGCCCCATTCTTCTTGCCTGTAGTAGGCCTGTAGAGCCTAGTAGCCACCCTGTAGATGGGGGTAGGCAGTGCAGACCCTCAAAATCCTGTCTTATAAGTACAAACAGCAATTATGAAAAATCTAATCACAATTCTTACAGTTCTTACAATCACTTTCTCTACTGCTTTTGCTAGTACGACACCGGAAGTATTGATTAACTCTGCAGATGTAGAAGTTGTAACAGTAGGATCTTTAGATTTCTTTTCTAACGCTGCTTTCGATGCTAGCTCTGATAACCTAGTATTCGATACTACTAAAGATATCTCAGTTGTACAGATATACAACGGTGCTGGAGAACTAGAATTCCAATTACCAGTAATGAGTAACAATGTTCAGATAAACAAAAACTTATTTGATCAAGGAAACTACAAATTAGGATTCATTCTTGAAGGTCAGTCTCAAGTACACTTCACGGATGTAACCATAAGATAAAAAGGGGAGAGTCTAGTCAACTCTCAATAACAATGCAAAAAGCAGGTCTAGTCAACTTGTAAAAGAATAGAGTATTTAATGAGAATGAACGGTCAGCCTTCT
>CALLAE010000127.1 GCA_938002665.1 uncultured Saprospiraceae bacterium
TAAGCCTTTTGATTATGATAAGGATGGCGATCTGGATCTATTTGTGGGATCGAGATCTATGCCGGGAGAGTATGGCCTCAGCCCAGGCAGCTACATATATAACAATAACGGAAAGGGGCAATTCCTAGATGTTACACAGCAGCTCATTCCTGAGCTCAGCTTGGCCGGTATGATCACAGATGCTTTGTGGGTGGATCTACTTCCACAAACAGGAACTGAACTTGTATTGGTAGGAGAGTGGATGGCTCCTAAGATTCTATCCTTTGATGGTCAGAAATTCAATATCATAGAATCAGAACTTTCTACTCATGCAGGGTGGTGGCAGACGCTGACTGCTACGGATATAGAAGGAGATGGTGATGTGGATTTGATCTTGGGCAATATGGGAGAGAACTTTTATCTCTCTGCTGATACCTTGAATCCCCTTTTCTTATGGATCAATGATTATGACGATAATGGCTCCATTGAAAAATTGATTACCAAAAGAATTGATGGTAGAGACCTGCCAGTAATCGTCAAGCGAGATCTCGCAGACCAACTACCTGGATTGAAGAAGGAAAATCTTAAGCATGCTTCCTATGCCACTAAGTCTTTACAAGATCTTTTTTCAATAGAAAAGATAAAATCCTCCACTATCAAACAGATAAATACTTTGAGCTCGAAGATTGCCATCAATAACGGTGCAGGCGACTTCGAAGTAAAAGATCTTGCTCCGGAACTTCAGTTGTCCTGTATCAATGCTATAGCAAAGTTAGACTTAGATCGCGATGGAGATGAGGATTTTGTAATAGGGGGGAATAATAATTTCCTTCTACCTCAATTCTCATCGGTAGATGCTTGTGAGGGTAAGGTTGTAATAAATGATACTGGTGAGTTACTGCTGAGTCCCAATGACGAGTCAGGAATAAATATGGCAGGTGTCGTAAGAGAGCTTAAGCTCATTAAGCATAAAGAAAAAGTCCAAATCTTGGCAATGATTAACTCCAGAAAGCCTATCTTATATCAGTTGTCAAATTAACATTTAGACGAATCATGAAAAGATTTTTCTTTCTTATTGTACTCGGCTTTACCATTCAGTTTTCTTCTGCACAGAATGCCTGGAAAGTAACAGCTGACAACATACATCCTAATAACTATTATGGCGTCACAGTAGTGAATGGAGTGATAGGGGTGGTCTCTTCTCCAGAGCCTATGAAAGTCAAGGATGTTGTTCTGAATGGCACCTATGATTATTACCAGAGAGGTCGGGTTTCTAATATTCTGAAATCATTCAACCATCTCAATATGAATTTAGATGTAGATGGTCAAAGAATAAGCCGAGCAACCATTCAGAATTATACGCAAGAACTCGATATGCAATCAGCAACACTGACTACTAGCTTTGATGTCAGTAGTAAAGCGCAAGTCGAGACCCAGCTACTGGCTCTGCGCCATCTGCCCTATACTTCTCTTATCAAAGTAAGTATTACAGCAAAAGAGGACATCAAGATAACACCGATGTCAGTGATAGAAGCTCCTGTGCACTTAAGAGATGTGAGGAATTATTATTCAGAGATAGATAGGCCACATGTCTTAATCTCACTCATGACCTCTGTAGGGCTTAGCCCCTCAGGTAGACTGAAAGTGGCGGCCTCTAACAGTTTTCTTTTCGAAGAAGAACATGGTTCGGAGCCAAGGCTTATACATGAAGACTGGGATTACAATATGCATCTCACCAAGTTCCATAAAAACCTTCAAGCAGGGCAGACATACACGTTTGCAATAGCGGCATCCACTTGCTCCTCTGAGCAGTATGAAGATCCACACAATGAGGCAGAACGGCTGAGCATCTATGCTAAGCTGGAAGGGACAGACCGATTAATGAAGAGACATCGTGCTGCCTGGGATGAGTTGTGGGAGAGCAATGTGACTATAGAGGGAGAAGAGGAGCTTACTCGAGACATACGATTTGCTTTGTATCACTTGTATTCTTTTGCACGAGCGGGGACAGCCTTCTCTCTATCGCCGATGGGCCTCTCAGGCTTAGGTTATAATGGTCATGTGTTCTGGGATACAGAATTATGGATGTTCCCACCTTTGCTTATGTTGCATCCTGAGATAGCCAGATCTTTGCTGGATTACCGATTCGAAAGATTAGAAGCAGCTAAGCAAAATGCCTTTGCACATGGATACAAGGGTGCGATGTTCCCATGGGAATCTGCTGGGGATGGCTATGAAGATACACCTGTTTGGGCATTGACAGGTCCATTCGAACATCATATCTCAGGCTGTATAGCATGGGCACACTGGAAGTATTTTCAGGTGACACAAGACAGACTATGGCTGCAAAACAAAGGCTATCCTGTACTCAAAGAAATAGCAGACTTCTGGTGTAGTAGGGTAGATAGAAATGGAACTGGTCGTTATGATATCATCAATGTTGTAGCAGCAGATGAGTGGGCAGAGAATGTCGATAATAATGCCTTTACCAATGCTGTAGCCATACTTTCTCTGCGTTATGCCACACAAGCAGCTGAGCAACTTGGTCTACAAGCTGACCCAGATTGGAACTTGGTAGCAGACAATATTCCTGTCCTTACTTTCGAGGATGGTGTGACTAAAGAGCATGCTACCTATGAAGGAGAAGAAATAAAACAAGCAGACGTCAACCTCCTAGCTTACCCGCTCCGTCTCATCACTGACAATGAGCAGATAAGGAAGGATCTAGAATATTACGAACCAGTTATGTCGCCTACAGGCCCAGCTATGGGAGCTGGCATCTTATCGGTGCTCTATAATCGACTAGGCGAAGCTGATAGGTCTGCTGAAGTATTTCAGTATAGCTATAAGAGGAATGAAGTGCCCCCCTTTGGTGTAATCGCAGAAACAGCTGGTGGAACCAATCCCTACTTTGCTACAGGTGCTGGCGCGATGCTGCAGGCAGTACTTGCTGGTTTTGGTGGCCTAGAGATAACTGATGAAGGAATCCAGCAAGTAGATTCTGCGATCCCTGCTAGCTGGAAAAAAATCACCATCACTGGCGTCGGTAACGATGATAAAACCTTTTCAGTAAATCCTAAATAATGCGTTGCTCTTGGAACCATATATCGACGGGCTGTCTGCTGATGTTGCAAAGCATGACCTTGAGTAGTCAGGTGCCTTTTGATTGTATGGGGCAAGTATGGATGTTGGATGCCTCGGATGACAGGATTGTTTACTTGGAGATTAATGAAGCGAATAATGCTGTTCAGATAACACCTTTTATAGATAACCTTCCTGTCAATATAGATGCGATTGCATACAGAACTTATGATAGATTATTGTATGGCATCAATTCACAGACCAAAGAAATCTATAGCATAGATGCTGCAGGCAATTTTAATCTTGTGGTAAAACTGGATTTATCTCCTGACCTGGATCATTATGCGATGGGATTTGATAGGGGTGGTAATCAGCTAGTTTTTATAGGATCTAAGAACGATAAGAGTGAACAAATTGAGATTGTAGAATTTTATCCTCCGGCTTACAGAGTAACACGAAAGTCGACACCTAGTGGTATGAATATCTCTGATCTTGAAATCAATCCATTAGATGGCCTCTTCTATGGGGTCAATCAAACTGACACAAGGATAGTCTCTTTCAATCATTCGACTTATGCGTTCAGAGGTCTTGGTGTGCCTTATTCCGGAGACCTTTTCCAAGCCGTTTACTGTAATGCTTTTGGTGAAGTGTTCGCTTTTGGGTCGACGGCCTTTGGAGTGGCTAGCGGCCTCTTTAGAATAGATCCTACGTCACTCGAAAATTTTAGATTATCTACTGGACCTGAGTCATACATAAAAGATATAGCGGCCTGTCCTTTTAATGTAGGTATCTATAATGAAGTGAATCCTAAGTTTAGCTTTCCATGTAATACCGTAGAGCATACCTATAGGATTGCCAATGCCACAGGTAGGACGCTAGATGATCTCCGACTGGAGTCTGTTCTTCCCACAGGATTTTCATACGAAGACATTATTGTCAATCCCTTGCATGGTGATACCGAGTTTAGGGATGAGCAATTCATAGTCAAGAATCTGTCTTTGTCTCCCGGTATTAAAACAGTAAAGGTCACAGCGACACTTGATAATCTAGCTGGTGGAAATTATTTCCATCAGCTTGAGATAAAGGATCTGCCTGGGCATCTTGGGAATGCCGTTGTGTCTGATAATCCGGTAACCATCATTAGAAATGATGCGACCCGCCTAGAGGTCAAAGAACTCAATAGTGATTCTGTTTTCCAGGAGTACTTTTTCTGCATCACAGCGCCAGCCATATTGGATGGCTCTCCATTTGGTTCCGAATTCGAGTGGTTTGATGGAACAGAGGAGCCTCAGGTCCAAGTTTTCGAAACGGGACTCTATGAAGTCGAAGCATTATCAGGCTGCCAATCTGTTGTGGTGGTTTTTGATGTAACCTTGGCCTCTTGCCCTTACACGATAGATCTTGACCTTGCTGTAGTTCCAGATTCTGTGTATCCCTGCAGTATAGTAGAGTATGATTATATAGTCAACAATGATACGGGTACCTTACATGAGGGTATTGCACTCAGAGATACACTGCCCCAGGGTTTGGAATTATTAGGCCTTTCTATTAATCCTTATAATGGTAAAGAGGTGAAAGGATTAGGTGAAAGGATATTTCACTTAGAAGATATGACTATTCCAGTGGGGATAGATACAATTAGATACTTGGTAAGAGTAGGTGAAGTAGCGCCTGGCTTCTATACAGGGCAAGCCAGGATAGAAAACTTTCCCGTCAATATGGGTTCTTTTCGTCTGTCTGATGACCCTTCCACTTTAGACTTTGATAGTACCACACTTGTCGTCTTGGGAACGGATATCGACTCTTTATATGTTCCAGTGGTATTGTGTTCCGATGAGACGTTGATTTTAGATGGCACACCTTATGGTTTCGAATATGAATGGTTTACTGGATCTACAGAAAGTCAGATTCAGATAGATCGGGTTGGTACTTACGAGCTTAAGATATTTACAGGCTGTGAAGTTTCTTTCGTATTCTTTGAAGTAGAGGCAGGAGAAGAGATCGCGATAGAAATCGCAGACCTGTTTCCAGTGTTGCCATTAGGTGATAGCATACTCTTAGAGCCTGAAATTGTAAATGAAGGGGATTCATTAGCTTTCTATTGGACAGACCCAAGGGATACAACTCTAAGTTGTCTTACTTGCCTGACCACTTATGCCCATCCCTACTGGGATACAGAATACCTTTTCTATGCGACCAATTTTGTTTGCTCGGATTCAGTACTTGTTAATCTCACTGTAGATAATACCAGACATTTATACCTTCCTAATATCCTTTCGAAATCTGCACTGGGTGACGATAGCTACTACTTTATCCAAAGCCCAGAATTTGGTGTGATTAATGAACTGTCCATCTATGACAGATACGGTTCAAAGATTTACTATAGTACTGAGTCTGACTTTGAGAAGAACAGATGGGATGGCAGATTTGACTATAAGACCTTAGAAGCTGGTGTTTATATTTGGCATGCCAATATTACTTTTCTGGATGGACTGAGTGAGGATTTTACTGGAACTATTTCTCTGATAGATTAGAAAGCTATGAGCCCACAATTTAGAATAAAGCTTGCCCTCTATATCAACTACTTCGTATTTGCCATTCTACTCAACAGTGTAGGTATCGTGATACTCAAGTCTCAAAAGCTCTATGGCGTAGATGAAGTTCAGGCCAGTATACTAGAGCTGTTTAAGGATATGCCTATCGCAATAGTGTCCTTTCTTGTCGCTTCTTTTTTGCCTCGACTCGGTTATAAGAAATCCATGCTCGTAGGGCTGGCCATAGTGACGTTTGCCTGTCTAGGGATGTACTTTGGAAATAGTTTTGGAGCAGCTAAGCTCTTGTTCTTAGCAGTAGGCGTTTCTTTTGCGCTGATAAAAGTTTCTGTCTATTCCACTATTGGTTTGTTGACTAACAACCAAAAGGAGCACAATAGCCTGATGAGTTCTATAGAGGGATTTTTCATGTTTGGTATCACGTTAGGTTATTTTCTTTTTCCTATGTTCAATGATGCAGCAGATCCAGAAGGATGGGTCAAGGTGTATTTATTGCTTGCGCTGTTATCAGCACTGTCATTCTTGTTCCTGCTGTTCTCAGACTTTCATGAGGGTGATGAAATTCCAGGCTCTAATCTCGTAGACGACTTTGCTCAGATGATGAAGTTGATGACCAAGCTGCTGGTAATCGTTTTTGTTTTTACGGCCTTCCTATTTGTCATGGTAGAGCAGGGGATAATGACTTGGTTACCTACCTTTAATGAAAGAGTCCTGGACCTTCCGGAGAACTTAGCTATTATGATGACTAGTGTACTATTTATTGCGCTAGGAGTTGGCAGGCTAGTAGCTGGTCAACTGGTCAAGAAAATATCATGGTTCTGGATATTAGTGGTCTGCATTCTAGTAGCTATTCTTATGGTGCAGTTCGTCTTGCCTAATGCTATAAATTCTAAGATCACCGATGTGGATTCACTGCTAGATATTCCGCTCTACGGATATGCTTTTCCGCTCATAGGTTTATTCCTAGCCCCTATCTATCCGCTGATAAATTCAGTTGTGCTCAGCTCTTTACCTAAGACTCTGCATAGTTCTATGTCAGGTCTTATAATAATATTTTCTGCAATAGGCGGCACTCTAGGTTCTAGAGCAATAGGCTATTTATTTAAGAATGTAGGAGCTGAAAACGCTTTCACATATACCATCATACCTATGGTACTACTGATGGGCTGCCTTATCTTATTGTATCAATTAACTAAAGAAAAAGATTCCACTAGTGGTTAAGAGAAAGACTCCTCTGGAGCTATTCGGTCAGCTCTTTATTGATCTACATAAGAGTAAGCTCTGGGAAGATGGTAAAATGATTTCTGATGCCGTACCTAATTCTGATCCTAAGCATATTATAAATAGATACAAGAGTGAAAAGGACAAGGAGGGTTTTGATCTAAAGTTATTTTTCAAAACGCATTTTACTCTTTCATTAGGACAAGATTCAGGCTTTATTTCTGATAATGCACTGACAGCAGAAGAACATATCCATTCCTTGTGGGTGGTCTTAGTACGTCCAGACGATGCAGATGAGCTAGGGTCGTCTCGGATATCTTTGCCATATCCATATTTGGTTCCTGGCGGACGATTTAATGAAATATATTATTGGGATAGTTATTTCACGATGCTAGGCCTTAAAGAACATGGTAAGCTAAAGACCATAGAAAGTCTAGTAGACAACTTTGCATGGCTTATAGACACATATGGCTTTATCCCTAATGGTAGCCGAAGTTATTTTCTCAGTAGGTCACAACCTCCATTCTTTTCTTTAATGGTGGAGCTGCTGGCTGAGAGCAAAGGGCTGTCGGTATATCACAACTATTATTCAGCATTAGTTACGGAATATGAGTACTGGATGGACAGACAGAATATTTATTCTGGACATCTGGTAGAGGTGGAGGGTGGTGTTCTTAACAGATACCATGATAATGATCCTAGTGCAAGACAAGAGATGTATGGTGATGATTTGCGTCTGCAAGAGTCAAGCAAGCGCCCTCCGTCAGATTTTTTTACTGATATAAGAGCTGCTTGTGAATCTGGGTGGGATTTTAGTTCTAGATGGTTTAGAGATTTCAGAACATTGAGTTCAATAAGAACCTCAGAACTGCTACCCTTAGACCTTAATTGTCTGATGTATTATCTGGAAGTTACCTTGGCAAAGATTTCAGCATTTAAAAATGACTCTGCTGTTTACCAGAAATATATGCAGCAGGCAGAAGCTCGTAGAGCTCTTATACAATCCTATTTTTGGAATGAGCGACTCAGTTGCTATACAGACTATGATACTCAGGCAAAGACACAAGTAGATCATCTCAATCTATCTATGGTATATCCTTTGTTTTTCGGCCTTGCAACTAACAAGCAAGCAGAGTTGGTAGCACAGTTATTAGAGAAACGCCTATTGAGAGCAGGTGGGCTGCTGACCACAGAGCTCTATTCAGGTCAGCAATGGGATGCTCCCAATGGTTGGGCACCACTGCAATGGATGGCGGTCAAAGGCCTAGATAATTATGGCCACAAGAAGCTTGCTAGAGAAGTAGCTTCTAGGTGGGTGGCACTGAATGAAAGTGTCTATAAGTCTTGTGGCAAGTTTGTAGAGAAGTATAACGTAGAGGATATAAGCTTGGAAGCAGGTGGCGGAGAGTATAAGGTCCAAGATGGATTTGGATGGAGTAATGGAGTCTATGTCGTAATGAAAAGATACCTAGCTCAGAATGTTTAGTACTTCGATAACGTTAACGTAATTTTATTTTAGACAGCCTTAAAGAGTCGTTAACTTAGGAGCTTTTATATCTATATATTATGACTTAAACGGTTCAATGACAACATTTACCAAGGCATGGTGGAAGGAAGAGGTTATCTATCAGATCTACCCTAGAAGCTTTAAGGATAGCACTGGTGATGGTATTGGAGATCTTAGGGGCATTATATCTAAGCTAGATTACATAACTGACCTCGGTGTGGATATCATTTGGCTCAGCCCTATCTATCAGTCTCCAAATGATGATAATGGATATGATATCAGTGATTACTACAGTATACATCCTGAGTTCGGAACCATGGCAGATTTTGATGAGCTGCTGGCAGGGTTGCATAAGCGGGGCATGCGTCTGATAATGGACGTGGTTTTTAATCATAGCTCAGATGAGCATAAGTGGTTTGAGGTTTCTCGCTCTTCTAAGGATAATGAGTATAGGGACTATTACTTCTGGAGAAAAGGTAAAGAAGGTGCACCTCCTAATAATTGGAAATCGTTTTTTGGTGGGAGTGCTTGGGAGTATGATGAGCGCACAGAAGAATACTATCTCCATCTATTTACGAAGAGGCAACCTGATCTTAACTGGGAGAATCCTGCTGTCAGAAAAAGTATCTATGAGATACTTAGATTTTGGCTGGATAAAGGCATTGACGGTTTTAGGATGGATGTGATTCCATTGATTTCTAAGAGACTAGAATTTGAAGATTCTCCTTACGAAGCGCTAAATGATACTATTGAGCATATCTATTCTAATGGACCTAAGGTACATCAGTACATTAATGAGATGTACGAAAAAGTCCTCCAGGACTATGATATAATGACTGTAGGCGAAGGACCTGGGATCTCTAAAGAAGTAGGCCTTGCTTATGTCGGTCACGATAGAGGTGAACTGAATATGATTTTTCATCTGGATCATATGTTTCTCGGGCATGGGCCATTGGGAAAATTTGATCCTGTAGATTATAGCTGGAAAGATATCAAGCGCTTATTTCAAGAATGGGATACAGCGATGGGAGAGTCAGGCTGGATAAGTATTTTTTTAGATAATCATGATTTTCCCAGGCTGGTTTCTAGATTCGGAAATGATAAGGAATACCATATAGAAAGTGCTAAGCTGCTGGCACTTATGATACTGACCTTACGAGGGACGCCGTGCATCTATCAAGGATCTGAGTTAGGGATGACTAATGTCTGCTTTGATTACATAGCAGAGTATCGGGATGTAGAAACTATAAATTATCATAAGGAATTTATAGATAGAGGCTTGACTACTGGACAGTTTTTAAAACTAGTCCATGAGCATGGAAGGGATAATGCAAGGACACCTATGCAATGGAACTCTAGTGATCATGCTGGATTTTCTAAAGGTCAGCCTTGGATAAATGTCAATCCAAACTACATAACAATAAATGCCGCTGAGGTACTCGCTGATACTGATTCTATCTTTTACTTCTATAAAGAAATGTTGCTCTATAGAAAAAGTCATAAAACTTTGATATATGGTTCTTATGAAGAATTAGTACAACCATCAGAGAATTTGTTTGCTTACAAAAGGGAAGATGCAGATCATGAATTTTTGATAATCATGAATCATAGTGATACTATAGTCCATTTTGATATTGATGTAAGAGACTTCAGCTTAGAAATACAGAATATAAGTAATAAGATGTCTCAAGTCTTATTACCTTGGGAAGCTAGAATGTACCTAAGAAACTAATGAAGCAGATTTTTTTGTTTTTACTATTGATGATATCTATGTGGTCTTGTCAAGAGGACCGATTGACTGATGACCAGGCTCAAGAGCTCTTAGCGGATACTCACCGCTTTCATGCCTCACTAGACAAGCTAACTGATGTCATAGTGCACGATATTTTTTCACCGCCCGTAGCCAGTCGTATATATACCTATCCTTGTGTGGCAGCTTACGAAACCCTCATACCAAAACATCAAGGTTACAAGTCTATGGCAGGTCAACTACATGGGCTGAAGGCTATTCCTAAGCCCAAAGATACCTCAGGTCTCTATCTAGAATTAGCAGCGCTAGAGGCTTTCCTCACAGTAGGGCAGGCACTTATATTTTCAGAAGATAAAATAGCTGACTTTCGTTTTGAAGTCTATGCGGAATTGGATTCTTTAGGCTTAAGCCCAATGCAAAGAGAAAAATCTGTTCTCTATGGCAAGACAGTTGCTGCTCATATTTTGGCCTGGGCTGATGCAGATAATTATAAGCAGACACGATCAGATCCAAAATATACAATAACAGACGACCCAGGAAAATGGAAGCCAACGCCTCCTGCGTATATGGAAGGAATAGAACCTAGCTGGAATAATATCAGACCTATGGTTATAGAGAAGGCTGATCAGTTTAGACCCAAAGCACCCTCTATCTATGACCTGGATAAAAATAGTCAGTTCTATAAGGAGACCTTAGAAGTCTATGAAACTGTCAATAGGCTTTCAGAAGAACAGAAGCAGATTGCTAGCTTTTGGGATTGTAATCCTTACGTGATGAATCAGACAGGTCACATGATGTTTGCCACTAAAAAGATAACACCTGGAGGGCACTGGATGGGGATAGCCAATATTGCTTCTGAGACAGCAAAACATAATCTTATGTCTTCTATAGAGACGACGATGCTTGTTTCTATTTCGTTGTTTGATGCATTTATCAGTTGCTGGGATGAGAAATATAGGTCTAAACTGATAAGACCGGAGACGGTTATTAATGAGTATATAGACGAGAAATGGAAACCCCTATTGCAGACCCCACCTTTTCCTGAGCATACTAGTGGTCATAGTGTCATCTCCACTGCTTCAGCTGAAATGCTCACGCATTTGCTGGGTGATAACTTTAAGTATATAGATGATGTGGAGCTTAAGTATGGTTTGCCTATCAGAAAATATAACTCCTTCAAAGAGGCCTCTGCAGAAGCGGCTATTTCTAGACTTTATGGCGGGATTCATTACTTGCCTTCTATAACAGAAGGCGTCAAGCAAGGTGAGCTGATAGGTCAATATATAATTCAGAATATTCGCACTAAGTAGCAGCCTACAATTTTCAAAACTTGTGAGAGCTGTGGCCTTGACTGGTCCGTAGAAGTAGATTATACTTTTCTGGAGACAGATTACGGATACTTGTTTTTTCTTATTGGTTTCTAAAACTAATTTGAACTGGCACATAGCGAAGTCCTTATTATGTAGCTCTCGATAACGTTTACGAGACTTTAGAGACAAGTAGTTTTGTTAATTAATCAATTGATTGAGTATCTTAACCTCAAAGACTAATTAATGCAATTCAATCTTCCAACTCTAGATATTATAATTATACTCATCTATCTCCTCGGTGTGATAGCTGTAGGTATTTATTTTGGAACGAAGCATAAGAACGCGGAAGATTATTTTCTGGCTGGAAGAAGTTTGACATGGCCTATTATTGGCTTTTCGCTTTTTGCTTCTAATATGTCGAGTAACAGCTTAGTAGGCCTTGCTGGAGCAGGATATAAGGATGGCTACTCTGTCTATAGTTATGAATGGATGGCAGTCATTGTGCTGATACTATTTGCAGTGTTTTTCTTACCATTTTATCTTAAGAATAAAATATTTACAATTCCTGAATACCTTGAACGTCGGTATTCTTATGCTGTAAGAGCTTATGCTTCGTTCATCGCTATCACCTTAAATATACTTGTAGATATCGCTGCGACCTTGTATGCTGGTGGGCTTGTAATAAATCTGATTTTCCCTTCCCTTTCTTTGAGCATTATTATAGTAGGTCTGGCTATAATAGCGGGTATCTACACAGTTACCGGAGGCCTCAGTTCTGTAATGTATACGGATGCAGTACAGGCCGTGATATTGATCTTAGGATCTGCACTAATTACTTATATGGCATATCTGGAGATAGGCGGGTGGGATGCGGTCTATGCCATAACAGAACCTGATCATTTTAAAGTAATGAAACCCATAGATGATGAGTCCATGCCTTGGCCGTCTGTATTTACAGGAGTGCTTATAATTGGTTTTTATTTTTGGGGTACTAATCAGTATATTACACAGAGGACCTTAGCTTCTAAGAATATAAGACAAGGTCAGTGGGGTGCCATTTTTGCTGGCTTCTTAAAGTTGTCTATTCTATTTATTATGATCTTTCCAGGAGCGATGGCTAGAGTGCTCTATCCGGAAATTGAGCAAATGGATATGATCTATCCCACAATGTTGTTTGATCTATTGCCTACGGGTTTGTTGGGACTAGTGTTGGCAGGGCTGATAGCAGCTATGATGTCCAGTCTAGATTCTGGGCTGAATTCTGTATCAACTTTGGTTACCATGGACTTTGTACAAAAGCTAAAGCCAAATGCTGATTCTAAGTCACTGATGAATATAGGACGAATTGTGACTGGAGTTGTGATGGTAATTGCTATCGTTTGGGCACCTAAGATTGGACAATTTGAGAAGCTTTGGGATTATCTTCAAAATACCTTGGCTTGGTTTTGTCCACCTGTAGTAGCGCTCTTTGTAATGGGGTTATTCTTTAGAGGAGCTAATAATCTTGGTGCAGTTCTATCCATAGTCGTTGGTTTTTCTATAACGCTATGGCTTGTCGGCTTAAAGATTACAGGTTCTACAATGGAGCTTCCTAATTTCTTGTACGTAGCATTTTGGCATTTCATTATTTGTTGTGTGGTGTTATATTTAGGTAGCCTCTTCGGAAAAAGAATGCCAGAAAGCGAGTTGGCCCAAGTGGTCTGGACGACTGACAATTATACTGAGGAAACGATAGCGCTGAAAGAATTAGCATGGTATAAGAACTATAGGATACAAGCATTATTATTGATAGCACTTACAGTTATTATCTTATTTGTGTACAGCTAGTGATGAGCTTTTCATTTAGAAAATGATTATTCGCTATAAATTATTAATTGTAAAATTATGGTAACCTGTTTTGGAGAGATTTTGTGGGATGTCTATCCTGATACAAGGCATGTGGGGGGAGCACCATTTAATGTCGCAGCTCACTTGAAGCAGTTAGGTTCAGAAGCCTATATTGTAAGTCGTGTAGGTTCTGACGAACTTGGTTCAGAGATAATGGCAGAAGTATTACAGAGGCAGGTCGATAAAGACCACCTTCAAATAGATATGACCTTATCAACTGGAGTTGTGGCAGTCAATTTAGATAATGGTATCCCTTCTTATGATATTAGGATGCCCTCCGCGTGGGATGCCATAGAGCTAACGGAGGAGAACAAAAAACTGGTGGAAGGGAGTTCGGCATTAGTGTATGGTACCTTAGCTTCCAGGTCTGCAATTAGTAGAACTTCTTTGCAGCAGCTCATGGATCTTTCTCCTCTCAATATTTGTGATTTGAATATCAGACAAGCATATTATGATGATGATCTGATTTCTTCATTACTAAGGAAAACCCATATACTTAAGATCAATGATGAGGAGGCAGATCTACTAGTTAATATATTTGGTTTAACGCAGGACAAGCTATACGAACAACTGGTGGAAAAATTTTCTATTTCCACAATTATAAAGACACTAGGAAAGGATGGTGCTGAGGTCTATTCGTCAGGTGCAACTTATAGAGCTGCCGCCTTTCCTATAACTGTTATAGACACAGTAGGCAGTGGAGATGCATTTCTAGCGGCCTTTATCCATAATTATTTGAGGGAGGAAAGTCTTCAGGTTTGTATAGAAGAGGCATGTCGTCTTGGGGCATATGTGGCTACACAGAGTGGGGCTGTACCAGTGCCTCGTTCCTAGCTGCTTTAGATTTATTGATTATAGTATCCTTGACTTTTTGGATAGATAATCTGCTGTCTCATGTGTAAAGAAATACTTCAGTAATTCCTTGATTTTTAATACATGATATTTTCTTTTTGACCATCTGTCCATATGAATCGTATTCATATTCTATTCTGTCTCCCAGTCCAATCGGATGAATGATCGTTTGAATTTTGTCAGTATCAGAGTCCAAAAGTATGGCTGTAGTTTTATATGATATGGTATGTTTAGGACTTGTATGTGTTTTCGTTATTGTTTGGCCCTCGTATTCTATATCCTTAGTAGATATGACTTCTTTGGTGATTAGCTTTCCTTTGAGTTCAGCGGTATTGGAATTTGTTATTTTGATAATTTGACCATCATTGTTTCTTGAAATTTCTGAGCTCATATATGTTTTCACCTCTCCAGCTGAGGAGTAATAGTTTTGTTCTGCGGAGAGTAAGCCTTGCGAATCATATTCGTAAATGGTACTCTTCGGTAAGGAATCCTTATTCTGTTCGTTGGTTTCTACAATTTCAAAAAGTCTTCCTTCCTGATAATTAAAAATGTAGGTTTTCAGTTGTTCATTTGATTTGTTGTCCTCCTCTATTATAAGTTTCAATTGATTGTTTTCGTAAGAATATTTGCGTAAGTATTGGATGGGAGGGGGAGGCGTTGTTCCTGGAGGATAGGCGCTCCAGCCACTTTGATATCCTATCTCAGATTTTATTTTCCCAGAGCTATCAAATTTAAATTCTCTATGGGTCTTGAAATTTCCTTGTTCGTTGACTCTGCAAGTAAGTGAGCTGAAATTCCCATTTAGCTTTAAGAAATAGTCAAGTTCAGTCTTACTTAGTATGAATTTCTTTCGGGTCATTTTGTACTGTATGATATAATCGTGTTTGCGCTCATAGACCAATGAGTCTTTAGAATGTGGTGGTAAATGAGACATAAAAGAAACAATGATAATAGTTAGGCCTTAGAATATCAAACGTAATATCTTATAGCGTTAGCTTATTCATCGGAATTATCTTTATCTTAATGGAAACATAAAGATGAAAAGACGAGAGATATTAAAATATACAGCTTACATGACTGGTGCAGCAGTCAGTCTGCCCCTGATGTCTACGCTAATTAGCGGTTGTAAAACCGATACGGTTGCCAATGCGGAGGACTTCAAACTGAATTTTTTCACAGAGGAAGAATTCTCACTCATCAAAGAGCTCATAGACACAATTTTGCCCAAGACGGATAGTCCATCTGCTTCTGAAGTTGGCGTTCACAAAATGATGGATATGATGGTGGGCACAACTTACAAGGAAGAAGACCTTAATATCTATCGTGAAGGATTTGATGCTTTTGTTAGTTATCTAAAATTGAAAACCGAGGGTAAGAAATTCAGTAAATTAGGTCAAGATAAGAGAATAAAAATATTAAAAGAGTTAGATGCCTCTAAAGAACATCAGTCAGCACGATCAGCGTATCTAGAGCTTAAGCAACAGACTATAGCCTATTATTTGAATACGGAAGAAATCGGGACTAATTTTTTAAATTATTTGCCTGTACCTGGAGAGTACCAAGGGTGCATAGACCTAAAGGAGGCAAATGGAAAAGCATGGGCAATATGAGATTTAATTCTAAAGGTAAAGAAACGGTCACCTATGATGCTATAGTAATTGGCTCAGGAATTTCTGGGGGGTATGCAGCAATGGAACTCACAACCAAAGGGTATAAGACTCTCGTCTTAGAAAGAGGAAGAGATATCCAGCACGGCAATTATCCTACAGCAAATCTTGATCCTTGGGACTTGCCCAATCAAAATATGCTAACGACGGAAGAAATAGATAAACATTATTCTAAGCAGAACAGATTGCACTGGTGGGTGAGAGAAGATCACAAGCACTTGATAGCCAAAGATGATGAATATCCTTATGATGAAATTGAGAGATTTGATTGGATACGTGGTCATCATGTGGGCGGTCGATCCCTGATGTGGGGCCGTCATTGTTATAGGTGGAGTGATATAGATTTTGAAGCGAATGGTAAAGAAGGCATAGGCATAGATTGGCCGATTAGATATAAAGATATTGAACGATGGTATGATAGGGTAGAAACCTTTGTAGGAGTAGCAGGTCAGAAAGAAGGGTTGAAACAGGTGCCTGATGGTAAATTTCTTAAGCCCTTTGAGTTGAATTGTGTGGAGCAACACCTGAGAGAGTCCGTCAGATCAAAATATCCCTACCGGGTAATTACTCCAGGCCGCGTTGCAAATCTTACAGAATACGATCCCAAAATTCATCTCGGAAAGAGAGGCCAATGTCAGTCAAGAGCACGATGCGTAAGAGGCTGCCCTTATGGAGCCTACTTTTCAAGCCAATCCGCAACCCTTCCAGTTGCCAATGATACTGGAAATCTTACCCTACGTCCTAACAGTGTCGTCACAGAAATTGTATACGACAAGAACAAAGGGAAAGCAACTGGCGTCCGCATCAAAGATTCTATCACAGGAGAAACAGAAGAATACTTTGCAAGAATCATTTTCTGTAATGCTTCCACGGTAGGTTCTACAGCTATTCTTCTCAATAGTAGATCAGAAGCATTCCCAAATGGTCTAGGTAACTCTAGTGGAGAGCTAGGACATAACATGATGGATCATCATTATGGCATGGGGGTTGGAGGCTGGATAGATGGCTTTGAAGATACCTATTACAAGGGTAGAAAGCCAGCTGGATTTTATATACCTAGATTTAGAAATATAGACGAAGCCACTAGGCGGTCTGATTATGTCAGAGGATTTAGTTATCAAGGAGCAGCTCATCGAACTAATAATATTCCTACAGGTGCTGTGGGTGCGGAACTTAAAGATTATATATTCAAGCCAGGTAGGTATTATATAGGGATGACTTGCTTTGGCGAGTTACTTCCGTACCATGATAATAAGATGTTTCTGAATTTTGAAAAGAAGGATAAGCATGGGATGCCCACCATCACCTTTGATGCCAAATTAAGAGAAAATGAAATGGCATTGAGAAAAGATGGGGTTGCTTGTGCGGAAGAAATTCTTGAGGCTGCTGGCTGTGTCGATATACATTCGCATAATAATGCTACGGCTGTCGGTGCAGCAATACATGAAATGGGTACAGCACGAATGGGGCATGACCCGAAAACTTCTGTCCTCAACAAATGGAATCAAATGCATGATGTTAAGAACGTCTTTGTGACTGATGGCTCCTGTATGACAAGTTCTGCTACACAAAATCCGAGTATCACTTATATGGCCTTAACTGCCAGAGCGGTAGATTATGCGGATGGAGAGATTAAGAGGGGAAGACTCTGAGTAACAAATGATTATTAGTTTAAAAGGTTGACGAAGCTTACTTATGAGATTGAATTTGTAAGCAGCTGATTATCAATGTGTTCAATGTGGAGCTTAGGGGCTTAGCATATATTTGATAATCAATTAATTATACGATTTACTAAAACAATTGTAAAACATAATTGGTAT
Organism: uncultured Saprospiraceae bacterium; assembly: GCA_938002665.1. Lineage (GTDB taxonomy): Bacteria > Bacteroidota > Bacteroidia > Chitinophagales > Saprospiraceae > RFSX01. Next base: position 17,627 of record CALLAE010000127.1, read on the forward strand.
TAATGTGGCTGAATTATTTTGGGTAATACAACCAATGGAATGCATAAATTTTGTACACATTTCAAATGTTATTCTCGATTATAATTTTTATTTGATCTCCATTATTGCTCTCTTCACCCTCAGAGCATAGACAGACCTAACAGTATGATTCTAAGCAGGATTAGATTTATAAGCCATTTAGAAATTTCCCATACTACATACAAAGGTCTTTGGGGGATAACATAATGATCTACCCATAGAAGGAATAAGATTAGATAGCCATACCAGAAAGCTGAATAAAAGTCCATCTGCTCCATAGAGTATGATACTATAAGTAGTAGTAGATTCACCAGAACCAATACGTAGGGAAGCGGCTGGATATAATGAAATAGATTTCCTAGGGGAGTATACACGGCTATAGCATTAATGAATAAGTTGCATTAGGTCATAAGGAGTCACGATTCCTACAAGCTTTTCCTCTTTATCTACAAAAGGAATTGCTCGTATCACATTATCCATAAATAGCTCTAGGGCTTCTGCTACTGTATCTTTTTTGGCTAGGACAAATGGATCTGTTGTCATCAGGTGCTTAGCCAATATCTTTTCTTTATCTAGATTCCGAATTATGGGTCTTGTATCATGAGAGCTTATAATTCCGACTAATTCATTCTCGTCATTCTCTACCAGTAAATGATGAATTCGTTTTCTCTGAAATTGACTTTCGAAAGAAGGGTACTTATCGTTTTCGTTTATGATTATAAGGTCTATATTCATGACCTTCTTTAATTTCTTAGATGTTTTCATTATGGTATTTTTTAGAGAACGATTCCGATCATAAATCCTATGACTGGCTTTACACCTTTATATTCTGGCTCAAAAACTGAATAGTCCTCATAGTAATAGTAGTTAGGTTGCTCATAATCAAAATTGTCCTCTAGCTTATTATTTCTTATACTACCTCCTAGGTTGAGGTCTACGATAATTCTTTTTGTGATACTTATCTGTAAACCTAGTATGAGGCCGCCTTCCTGTGCTGTCACTTCTTTGTGAAAGTCACCACTCCGATAAGTATCAGTGAGGTCATCATAATATTCTCGAGAGTAGTCCTTCTTGTAGCTTTGGTATAAACCAAATATTCCAGTATAAAAAGCATAATTCTCAAAGCCGAATAAAGTATTGCGATCCGCTTTGTTGATATGGGAGAGATAAAATCTGTATTGTGCAGCGGTTTGCCATCCTTTTTTGGTCTCCTGTATAGATTCTTTTAGTATCGCAGAAGGAATTATACTGATACTTGATTTTCTATTAGCAAAGAAATGTTCTATGCCTAGCTTAAATTCTGCTCTGCCAAATTCTACAGGGCTGATCTTCAGTACAGTCCTTCCAAGGGTATTAGCTTCCTGAGCCTGTGCAGTAAAAGAAAGGCTAATTGCTAATAGGCTAACTAATATCACTTTGATGTTTAACATTCTACCAATTGTTTGTTTAGGAAATTTATAAGGTCGAAAGTGGTAATAATACCAACCAACTCATTTTCATTATCAACTACAGGTAGACAGTTCACACGACTTTCTATCATCAGATCCAGCGCATCACCTAAGCTCTCGCTTGCCTCTATTGTATAGGGTTCTCCTGTCATAATGTCCTCGATTTTTCTACTGCCCATTTGCATAAAAGAAGGAAACTTGTCTTGATTAAGCAGTTCTTTTCGTTCCATGAATAGCAAATCTCCTAGGCTGATTATACCGACCACTTTAGTATTTACTAGTACTGGAATGTGGTGTATTTTGTACTCACTGAATATATCATTGGCCATTGTTATGTCATCCTTAGGATGCAGAGAAATAACTTTCTTTTTCATGACCTCGCTGATGAGAATATCTTTTATCATTTTGTGTTGTTTTTGATATTATAAAGATCGCATACAACTGTGATGATAGATATGATTGAGGTCAATGGGCTATATGATTATCATCAGTAGAGGGTAATCAGCTAGTGTATAGCGCTATTAATTTTGAAGCGCAAATTCATCAGCTTTTTCAGCCTGAGGAATGGCTGAATAGAAGAGAATTCTATTAAGTGCTCTAAAGGTATAAATGGCACATTCGGCAAGTATCTCTGATCTGTTACCTTTTAGAGTAGTCTCCAGTTCGTGCAGTTTTCCTTTGTATAAGATGGACAAGAAAATGCTACCTACCGGTTTTTTTGTAGACTCGCTTGCACCGTCATCTGCTAGGCCAGTGATAGCAACATGCACATCTGCCGACAACTGCTGTCTTAGATTTCTTACCATTATCGAACTCATCTCTTGAGATTCGAAAGAAATATGTTTTAGCAAATCTGGCCTGATATCCAGTAAGTGGAGTTTCGATTCTGGTTGATAACAAACTATACCTCCTTTGAGTACTTTAGAAGCGCCTTTTATCTTGACAATTTCAGCCATCAGGGAGCCTCCTGAAATACTTTCGGCAAAGGCTATGGAAAGTTTGTTATTTAGAAGATTCTTGTAGAGTAGATTTGCATGAATCGCTTTTCGTTCTATTAGTGATTGTTTTATCATGACGCAGTGTTAGTTATAAGTAATCAGTGGGTCCAAGGTTAGCTCAGTACGCTGGTATCCATACTTTAGGATGTTTTCTAG
>CALLAE010000128.1 GCA_938002665.1 uncultured Saprospiraceae bacterium
TTAATAAAGAAGGAAAGACTGCTAGTGGGCCAGTTGTCATTGCTAAGTGATTGCTCCCACCAGTACTGATACCATAGGTTATAAGCTGATAATAATCATGTGTTTATAAAAATTCCGTTTTGTATTTGATTATCAACTCTTCATGCATGCAAGAAATTTCTGTGGAACGAGGAGACGGAAAATAATTCCTATACGAATACCTCTATTTATAGCAGCAATGATTAACCAATAAGAAATCTATAGCTTGAGAATTTTTCTAATCGTCGTGCTGCCTCCAGCTTCAAAGAAGAAGAAGAAGAAGAAGAAGAAGTATAAACCTGGAGCCCAAGCACTAATATCTATCCACTCTTTGTCCATGAGAGAACATTTAGATACAAGTGTTCCGTTAGAGTCATAAATCTTTAGGTTGATATAGCCTAAATTACTTGAAGAATTAATCTGCACTTTGTCTCTCGCTGGATTTGGCGAACAAGAAATATCTTCTAGGGTTTGTATTTCAAGAGTAGAAACGTCAACTGTTGATTTATAAAAGTAACTAAAATTGTGCGCCGATCTATCGCCTAAAAACTCGTAACCATCAGAGACGATATTCTGTTCCTCTGATAGAAGCATGTGTTGTTGTCCTTCTGGTAGATCATCTGTAAAGTTGCGAGGTAATTGTACTTTATCAGATTCTACAGAAAGATCATACTTAAATTCTCTTCGAATCACTTCTATAGGAGCGGTACTATCTCTATTATCAAATATTGAAATATGAGTAAGGCTTCCTGAGGGATGATAATTGTATACAGTTTTCTCTTTTAAGCGCCAATAAGGATTGGGTACAGATTCATACAAATAAAAGTAATCTTCATAATCAATATAGCCATCTAAATTATAGTTGAAAACTGTCAATCTAGCATCTATCCATGAAGCAAAACCCGCACCAGGAAAGAACTCATGTTGATGATGTATTCTTCCATCAGGATAATATGTAAAATGTGTACTGTCTTGAGGCAAGAATGTAGTTAGGTCAGGGCTGATTTGGCTGTAAACTATACTTTCTAGTTGACCAAAAATATTGTGATTGTAAATAAACTTAGCTCCAACCCCGACGGAGTCTTGATTGGGAAGTTTCCCAAAAAACAAAACACTATCCAAAAGCGCTTCATCATTGTATAAGTAGGTGGCTATACTAATACTGTTGTTTCTTGTGACTATCAAAGAATCAAGTTTGTCTTCACTATTAAAGATGTATTCTCTTATAATGTTATCACAGTTATAATCATAGGATAAACCATCCCAAGAAGTTGATGCCAAAGACTTAATATTATCAGACAAATTATATTCAGAAACAGAAAATACAAATGGTTCCCATTGACATCCTGAATTTAGGCAAGCCCATAAAAAGTATATATCTTTTTTAAGTTCATTATCGTACAAATATTTTCGCTTTTCATTCACAAATGATAGTGAGGGATCTATTTTAAGTGAAATAGAAGAAGTACTATCTAGCTGGTACAATTTGTTACTTCTTAGGACTAACGTATTGTTAGTATTTTTTCTATTATCTCTTGACCCTGATTGCATGTAATACTCATGGCCTGAAAGTTTTAAATCTGAGATTTCGGAACATATATTACTTAATGACTCCGTCGAATTTAGATCAAAATCCACTTTAGCAGAAGACTTATGAACAGTAGCAAATAGAAGCAAATAGAAGCAAAAATGAGTAAATAAAAAAACTCAATACAGAAATAGGGTAAATATTATAAATCATAATTTCAAGTTAACCAAAACAAATTTTTAATGCTCACTTTTGATTTTTGTCTGTCTGATCCGCATTTGGCGTACAGGTCTGTCATCCGGCACAAAAATAAGACCCAATGCCTAGCTCTGCTCTTGCTTGCCCTCCCGATTCTGATGAATCGGTTCCCATCGTTCGTCTAGGCTTGTAGCCTAGATGCTATATGATTGTAAAGTAAGATAGGGAGATAGGGAGATATTGCCTTTGATTGTCCCACACATCCTGATCTGATGATCAGATGCTTTCCTTATACATAGACATTTAGTCTGTACATTTCGCAATAGCGAACCATTCTGATGAATCGGTCCCCCTGTTCGGCGTAGTCTGAAGCATAGCATTGAGGAGAGCCGCCTACGTCGTGTCGTTTATCCTGACCCTCGCCTGCTTTGCTTTGCCGCCCGACCGCATCTGATGATGCGGTTCCCTCCCTTCAGACAGACACATTCGACTATGCTCAGTGCAGGCATTTAGTCTGTCTAATCCGCCAAAGGCGGACCGGTCGGTCATCCTTACTGCGCACAAACAAAAAAACCCTCGCCAACTCTGCTTTTGCCAGCCCGTCCGCATCTGATGATGCGGTTCCCTCCCTTCAGACAGACACATTCGACTATGCTCAGTGCAGGCATTTAGTCTGTCTGATTCTGGCTTCGCCAGAACCGGTCGGTCATCTCCAGGATTGAACTTCGTTCAATTCCTTACGGTACAAAAAAAAGACCCTATGTCAACGACATGGGTCTTTTTGTGGTGCCTCCAGTACTGACACTTATATTTATAAACAGCTATAAATCAAGGATTTGTAAGAATGTATTTGTTGTAGTATCACAATGGGTATCACACAGATTATTTGCAGCTTATCTATAGCTTCACCAAACGAGTGGTATAGATATTTTTTTTTGTATTGTTCTCAGGAATAAATTCTATCGAGTATGTGCCTGGAGTGAGTTCATTGATGGGTATCACTACTTCGTGCGAATCTACTCTTAGGTGTTTCATCAAGACGCCTTCCATATTAATTATGACTAGATTTCCCCTCTGTTCTTCAGGAAGCTCCACAGAAACAAAATCTTTTGCTGGATTGGGATAAACTACTAAATCTTTTCTCCAAAATAAATCCACACCGTTGACCATTGTAATAGTAGTGTCGCATTTCTCTTCCTCATCTACTCTGAATCTTGGGAAGTATGGAAGCCCTCCAACTGAATTGATTGTTTTTAACCGCAAGCCACGTTGAACTAGATCACAAGCTAGCCCTTTCTCATCAGGCTGGTGTATGACATGGATAGAATAGGTATTACTCCCAGACATTATATATATTTTGCAGTCCGGACCAAGGGCCATACTAAAGAAAGTGGTATGAAGGGGATCTAAGGTGCCATCCCATTCTGCAATTAAGATCAAACCATCCTCTAAGTTATCTTCCCAGGTGTCTACCTGATACACTTCTCTCTGTGTACCTAAGTAAAGGAATCTAGAATTTGGACTAAATTCTACTGTACTGAATACTTCGATGTTTGTAGGTGGAGTCCACTCTACATGCCTGTCGTTTGAGAGCAACCCAGTTGTTCTATCAAAATCATACAGCCATAATCCATTAAACTTATTAAAGGTCACATACTGTGTGCCATCAGGTGAAAACTTGGCATTACCTGAACCACTATGTGCATTGATGTTCCAGACTGTCTGAACGGACTGAGAATCTACCTTTTCAAACCCATTTTCTGTAAGCAGAAGTCTAAATATTAACTGCCCTTCTCCAGGACTCATTATCCACCAGTCCTTTTGATTTGAATGTGGAATGGCTGACATAAATGAAGAAATAAGTTGTGTGCGGTGTATGGGTATATCCTTTTCTACAACGGCTCCTTTCCCTTCGTCCAACGCCATATCTACATAACTATACTTGAAGTATTCGTATCTAAATACACCTTCTATCCCTAACTCAGGATAATACTCACTAGGCTTATAGATCATATAATATCCTGTCTCACTACCTGGGTCAGGAAGTATAACCAAGTCTTGGATAGTCCTTAATCCTGATAGACAATTCCCGCCTATCCATTCATCAAAGTATCTGCCGGCATTAATACTGTCTCCGTTTTCCATCTGCTCATGAAAGCGATTAGCAATAGCACAGCCGTTGCTATAAAAAAGCAGCTTCCCATCTCTATCACATATTGAAGCTTTATTTCTGGAAAAACTTAATGCTATCCTCTCATAAGTGGGTTCCATTGGTAAGAGGTTGAAATCAAAGATAATCCCATCTACACCAGGCAAGGTGTCTTGATTGGGGCCAGATATCCATTGATAGTCTCTTTTGTTTTGAGCCAGTAAATTGACAGAAAAAATGATATACAAGAAGAAGAAAGAAAGTGTTATCCTCATT
>CALLAE010000129.1 GCA_938002665.1 uncultured Saprospiraceae bacterium
AAATTATTTGCGATGTGCTGAGATTATACCCATAGAACCTGGCCAGGTAATTCTGGTAAGGGAATGTAAAGCTTAACAGAGCTGATGTGTTATGATGTCATGCGCTGCCCTCCTTGCTAGCAGTTATATTTTTCTAACGGATAATGATGATTCAGATGATAAGACTTACTATTTGTGTACTGCTATTACTTTTTTCAGGCTTTAATCTAAGCGCCCAATATTCCCTGACTGGGAAGGTGAAAAATTCTCACGGAGAAAAGCTCAATGGTGCCTCCATCTTCATCATTGGCTCTGATAACCTGGCTTGCATCTCTGATTTTTCTGGTCGCTATCTGCTAGAGAATATCCCTGCGGGTACCCATACTATGAAGATAACCTATTTAGGCTTTGATGATCAGACCATAGAGTTTAGCATAGCTGAAGATGAGCTTATAGATATTGTGATGATAGAGTCTGCCTTTAGATTAGAAGATGTACAGATTACGGCTAACAAACTAGATGCTGATTCTCCCTTTGCATATACTGAGCAACAAAAAGAAGACATAGAGTTTAAGAACATGGCACAAGATATTCCCTATCTAGTAGAGCATACACCGTCTATGGTCGTCACCTCTGATGCGGGCGCAGGGATCGGGTATACAGGTATGCGGATAAGAGGCTCTGATGCCACTAGGATAAATGTAACCATTAATGGTGTGCCCCTTAATGACTCAGAAAGCCATGGTGTTTTTTGGGTTAATCTTCCAGACTTCGGTTCTTCTACAGATAAGATTCAGATACAGAGAGGGGTGGGTCCGAGCACTAATGGCTCTGGAGCCTTTGGAGGGTCAGTAGGCCTTAATACTAATTATATCAATCAGAATGCTTTCCTCAAAGCAGACCTGACTTACGGCTCATTCAATACCAACAAAATAGCCATGAGCCTAAGTACAGGACTGATGAATAATCAGTACATATTAGAAGGTAGATACTCACTCATAAATTCTGATGGCTACATAGATAGAGCTTCTTCTAACCTGAGGTCGTGGTATTTTTCTGCGGCTAGAATCAGGGAGAAGGGATCTTTGAAAATTAATATTTTCTCTGGAAGAGAGCTCACCTATCAGGCATGGAATGGTGTGCCACAGGTAAAGCTGGAAGGAACAGAAGAAGAATTACTTAACCACTACTTGACTAACTCCAATGGTGATTATAACACTATTGCAGATAGCATTAACCTTTTCGACTCTGGTAGAAACTATAATGCCTACACCTATGAGAACGAGGTAGACAATTACAGACAAGATCATTATCAGATGTTACAGACCTCTCAGCTAGGTGACAACGTAAAGTTCAATGCCACTGGTCATTACACGAAAGGTAGAGGCTTCTTTGAACAATTTAAGCATCAAGAAGACCTTGGAGAGTACTTTCCTTCTGATACAACTCTTAATTCTAAGGTGTCAGATTTGGTAAGAAGAAGATGGCTGGATAATCATTTTTTTGGTGCTATTCTAAATGCTGAAATCACAGCTTTAGAGTCCTTAAAACTGACTGTGGGCGGAGCTGGGAATATGTACCTCGGAGATCACTTTGGTGAGGTCATTTCTATTGCCAGTTTTAGGGAGCCCAATGATACTGAATACTACAGAAGCGATGCCACAAAAGTTGAACTCAATGGTTATCTGAAAGCTGACTATAACTTGTCAGAAAAGATCTCACTCTTTGGTGATATGCAGGTGAGAAATATCTCTTACGAGACGGCAGGACTTGACAGTGACCGATCCGCGTTCGATATTGATACTAGCTATACTTTTCTTAATCCTAAGCTGGGCTTGTCTTATCAGCTGGCACCTGCTAAAACGATTTATGTTTCTTATGCTAGAGCCAACAGAGAGCCAGTCAGATCAGATTTTCTAGATGCGATAGGCACGGCAGTTCCTAATGTAGAATCCCTCAATGATATAGAACTAGGTCTACGTTCTTCTAGTACGGATCTCGCTTATGAAGCCAATCTCTTTTTTATGTCTTACAAAGATCAGCTAGTTCTGACCGGAGCAGTCAATGATGTAGGTGCACCCGTAAGAACAAATGTGGACAATTCATCTAGAATAGGATTAGAACTATCTGCCACTTATAAGATGACAGAAGATTTTACAATTCAGCCCAATGTCACCTTCAGCAGAAACACGATTGCAGAATTTACCGAGCAGATAGCTGATTTTGATAACGGTGGTTTTCAGACGACGGTTTTTAGAAATTCTGATATTGCCTTATCACCCTCAGTAGTTGCGAGTAACCGTATGACCTTTAATGTAGTGGAAGGCTTGGAAATAAGTTTGCTCTCTAAATTTGTAGGCAAACAATATCTAGATAATACTTCTAGTGATGAGAAGTCTCTGCCATCTTTTTTGGTGAATGATTTACTAGCAGCTTATACGATCAACTCTGATCTTATCCAACAAGTCCAGCTCAAACTACTGGTCAATAATCTCTTAGATACCAGATACAGTTCTAATGGCTACACTTACAGCTATATCTTCCAAGGCCTCACCACAGAAAATTATCTCTACCCACAAGCAGGCATAAACTTCTTGCTCAGCGCCAGTATCAAATTCTAAAAGGTCCTAATAGAAAATAAAAAAGGGATAGCACTTCAAAATGCTATCCCTTTTTAAGTATAATAAATCTACTCTACAGATTATGAATAAAACTTATCATGTATTCCAAAAATGAATAAGTGTCTCTTGCTTGATTGCCTATGCCGAGCATCACTTCTATTCCGAATTTCCACTTTCCATACCCTTGTGCAAAGCCAGCACCTAGCATAGGAAAAGCAGCAGTCTGTCTTTCTAAATTACCACTAAGGCAAGCAAAAGATATAGCATCTCCTGGGCATCTTGCTGAAAAGTAATTGTATTCTCCTTTGATATAAAATTGTTCTCCCAAGGCATAACGAGGATAGACAAAGAAGCCATAATCTAATGCACTCAGATCATTGGTGCCGGGCTCGTTCAGTAGGACATATCTATATTTCGTTCCTAGACCTACAGTAAACTTATCTGTGATCTTATAACCTACTCCTAGTTTTCCAGAAAACTGAAAAGGATTACCAAAGCTAGGATTACCTATCAGGATATCGAAAGCCAGCTTGTCAGTAAATGGTACTGTCTCTACTTGTTCTCTATCTCTGTCTCTGGTAGCTCTATCTCTGGAGGACCTTCTTTGAGAAAAGGATTCTGTTATTGTAGTAAAAAAGAACAATCCTATGAGAAGCGTGATAATTGTTTTACTCTGCATAATGCTATTGATTTTTGAATTCCAAAAATAGAATTTACTAACTAAGATATATCACAAGATATTATATTTTATTCCAATACGTAATCCTCAGATCAGCTCTTCTTTACGACAGCTTCTGTTGTTATCTACGTACTACAGCAATCATAGCATATGTTTTATAGCGTATTTGACCTTGTTTTAACTTATCTGTGATGATAATATATGGTTATATTATTTTAATTGTTAATGTATAATTTACTCATTATCATGGCACGCCAAATATAGTATTGCCAAGCAGCGTGACGGGCTATATTTTGTATCTTACATGAGACAGAATCTGATAGATTTATCTTTACATTTGACAGGTTTGATCAAATAATACACCTATTCTGAGGCCTTATTATGGGATATTTTAGTCGAGTTGCGATAAAAAAAATTGCGAGCTTCTACTAGACTTATCCCTTAAGTATTGCCTGAGAATAAAATCCATATTTCATATGCAAAAGCAATTTACCCCTCCATTTTTAGTTAGAACATTTTTCTTTGCTCTGCTTACCTTAATGTCCCAACTGGGCATCTCACAAGAGGATCTTTGTACTGATGCTACAGCAAATGCAATATTAATTGATTGTTCTACAGGAACAACCTTCGATATGGGTAGTGGTGCTACTGGTCCTGATGCCGAGCTAGCAGGTTCGTGTTTAGATGGTATGGATGTCAGTTGGTATGCCTATACATTTGATATAGGTGTCATAACTTTTGACTTTACTGGAACTGGTGATTATGTGTTGTTTGAAGCAGCAGATTGCGCATCCATATCCGCAGGTAGTGAAATAGCAAGTAGTTGTGCGGGTGACGTTACTGACTATACCATTATTCATTCACAAGTGTATTATGTAGCTCTATTAAATGGAGATAGTTTTGAGTTTACGACGTCTACAGCGCCCTCTAACGAGGACTGTGGCTCACCAGAAACTTTAGCGGAAAACTCTACTGAAACCAACCAAACCAATGTCTGTGCCTCCGCGCCTTCTGGAGGTTGTGGAGGAGATCACTCCGTATGGTACGAAGTAGATATTGCTGCTGATGGGACTACCTTAGAAATTGTAATTTCAGGCGGCTCTATAGCTAATGTAGAAGTCTCCATCTATGATAACTGTGGTGGTACTGATGTTTCTAATGCTGGATGTATTGATAATCCTATTGCAGATTGCCTAGCTGCTGGAATCTATCTTGTGGAAGTATCTTCAGCAACTGCAGATGCAGGAACCTTTGATATAGAAGCAATTTCTACTCCTACAGGCCCACCAGAAGATATATGTGATAATGCGCTAGATCCTATCGGTGCTCTTGTAGTTTGTGGTGATCTGGCCACCTTATCAGGAACAGGCACTGCTTGTCCTGATGCCATAGCTTCTGGATGTATGAGCGGTGTGGAAGGTGTATGGTATACTTTTCAGACAGATCCATCACTGCCCAATTTTACTTTGACAGGCGTTTTTGAGTTATTTGAAGGAGCGGACTGCACCAGCTTGAATCCTATAGACAATTGTAACGTATCTGGTGTAGCTATCACAGCGGACCCTTCCTTCACTTATTGGGTTCTAATTGACGATAATGGATCAGTTGATATGACAACACCAGCTGCTCCCGCTAACATTACATGTGGTGATGCACTAGGGACTTCTGGCGGTACCTATAGTAACTGTTGTGCAGCAGGAGGGGAAGTATGGTTTGAAATGAGTCCTGACTTTGATGGTGGAGGATTCAGTTTTACTAATAATACTATACCAGGTTCTTTTACGGTAGAAATATTTGAAGGCCCTTGTGGTTCAGGCAACTTATTATACGATGATACGGGAGATTTTATGGATGTCATCTTGCCTAACTGTGGCGAGTCAAAATTCATGAAGATAACCTCCACAGATTGTGGAGAATTCACTATTGCCGTTACAAATGAATCCTGTCAGTATGGTCCATATGCTCCAGATTGTGGATCTTCAGAGCCTATTCCACAACCTACTACTGGATCAGGTCCTAGTTGCGTAGATGGCTGTACAACTTTTGTTTGTGAAAATGATTGTGGAGGAACTAGTGGTTCCTGGTTTCAAGTGTTCACTGATGTAGATGCCTCACTGATGAATATCACTATAAATGCTGGATCAAGTTTTAGTCCTGTCTTACAAGTGTTACAAGCGGATTGCGATCCCAGTGCCCCACAAGCTTTACTACTGGACTGTTCAGCAACTAGTGATGTTAGTTTTGCTGTCAATGCAAATGTCACCTACTTTATTAATGTCTCCAATGCCGCAGGAGGTGAGCCAGGAGAATTTGAAATATGTATAGAAACTAATGTATTAGCAGCCCAATGTGCAGATGGTGTCTTGGTTGCTAGTAGACCAGAAAATCCATTCGCAGATCCGGATGGACCTTATTGCTCAGGTGAGAAAGTGCAATTTGATTATACCGTGACACATACTGCTGATCCACTTGGACAAGGCAATAATTGTCAATGGTTACAAGGCCTGATCCCCTCACTAGGACCAGGTTGGGATTTAAGTGCCTGTTCTATTGAATCACAGACTCCAGGAGGTTTTGACTGGTTTCCTGAAGGTATAGTGCAGTCTCAAGTCAATAGTGCTCTTTTAGGTCTTCAACCAAGCCCACATGGAGGGAATGAACTTGTTTTCGGACCAGGAGGCCTTGGTATAGGGGATGATATCCCTCAAGGATGGTATTCTACTTCCAATGGAGGAGCAGGTTGTTCAAATGATGGCACACCTAATACAATGTGGGGAATTCAACAAGGCTGTGGTAGCACTGTAGCTTACAATTACACTTTCTTTTTCCAAGTCAGAGACGATTATACACCGCAGGAATGTTTGGATCCAGATTTTCTAAAAGTGCACATTTTCTCGATGGCTGATGGTATGACAGGCTGCTGGGTAAATAACGCTTGCAGTGAAGATGCTCCAGCAATAGAAAACTATGAGGTCAATTGTACAGGCCTGATAAATATTTGTGCAGTTCTAGAGCATGAAGTTTGCTCAGGAGATACTGATTTTGAAATAGAGTTACAGACCTGTGGCGGTGAAGATGCAGAGATTATTGTAGAAATAAATGAAGATAGTAGTTCAGATGTGGACGGTGTAAACGAACATAATTTTGATAGTGGGATAGGAGCCATTGATGACGATCTAGTCAATGAAGGCTGTAGTGTAGAAGTCGTTATATACAATGCCTATGCTATTGACCCAGTTTCTGGTTGTCAAGGTCCAATCACTGAAATAGAGGTACTTGTATATCCAGAAGTTCAGATTGAATTTGACCTAGATGACAGGCAGTTTATTTGCCCTGGAGAAGATTATGAACTCAATGTTATGGGAGTTTGTCCTACCAGAGGTCCTTACACTTACGAATGGCAGACAGGATCAGAAGATCAATCCATCTCACTTCCACATGAACCAAATCTTCCAGCTGGAAATTATGGAGTCAATGTTACAGTGACGGATGTGGATGGTTGTACAGCAGAAATGGAATTTGAATATGAAACAACACAACAACTATTCCCAGATATAGTGGGACCAGCATCTATGTGTAAAGGTGATGGTGTGAGCAATAATAAGTTTGTCGTAAGACACGAAGATAATTCACAGAACAATGATTACGATTGGTTTGTGATACCTGCAATAGGTCTTGATTTTAATACCTTGGATGGAGATTCTTGTATAATAGTTAATGATGAAAATTCTACTGTAGGAGACTATAATATGACCGTAGAAATAGTAGACGAATTAGATTGTATCTATGATACGACTTTTGTGATTTCCATTGGAAATGGTCCGACCTTATCCTTAGTGGCTGGAGATTGTACTGGAGATCAAATCAAACTAGTAGGTAAAAATTCCAATCCTGTAGTCATGGCCACTGATATGCATATTGTGCAATATGATCCTACTGTTACACCAGTAGTAGTGGATACCTTGATTGGGTTATTGCAGACTGATTCTCTTTGTGTGACCATCACTGATTTTACAGGTGTATTTGAGTTAAGAGGCGCCTCATTACAAGGTTGTGAAACTTCTTCTGCTCCACTTGTACTTCCGCCTAAGCCGACTCCTGATATTTTGGTTACCACACCTACGCTATGTGCAGGTGATAATGTGGGCATCAGTATATCTAATGCAGGTGATTTTGCTTCATTCACGTGGTCTGGAGGTGGACAGACATGGACTACTGCCGATGTGCCTGATGCACCTTTAGTTACTACAACTTATACTTTTACAGGCATAGACTTCAATGGCTGTGAAATCAATGAGTCAAATATGGTAACAGTAAGCCCACTGCCTAATCTAGAAATAACGGGTTCTTCTACAGTATGTAATGGAGGAGAATCAGTACTAACGGCTAATGCCACACAAGGCGTAGCACCATACACTTACACTTGGGATGATCAGACTACTGATCAAACCTTAGCAGTTTCTCCAGCGGCACTAACTACCTATAGTGTCACTGTTCAAGACGATTTTGGATGTACAGCAACGGCTACTTTTTCAGTAGAGCCATCCACAAGTATAGTGCCTAATGCCTCTGCACCACCATTCTGTGAAGGCGGGATGACCACTATTGATGCTGGTGCGGATTATGCTTCATACTTATGGGAAGATCCATCTGACTCTCCCATCGGAGGAGGCGCTAGGGCTTTTAGCACCGATGTGCCTGGTGATTATAAACTTACAGTGACAGATGCCACCGGATGTTCAGGTACAGCTATAGTTACGGTAACAGAAGTTGCCGCTTTGCCTGTAGCCATCACCGAAACATCAGCGACCTTATGTAATGAAACCAGTGTTACCGCAGAAACCTTTATAGACCTTACAGCTTTGGTTCAGAATGGTGTTGGTGGTTTTTGGCAAGATGAACAAGGAAATAATGTTGTCAATCCTTCCAATGTCTCTTTCTTAAATCAGATACCAGACACTTATACCTACACCTATGTAACTACAGCTGCAGTCGAACCTTGTATGGATACTTCTTATCCTTTCGATATAATCATTCAAGATTGTGGCTGCCCTAGTGTGGCTGTAGGTACGATTGCAGATTATTGTGCAGAAGATGGAAATGGAGCCTTTGATCTAACTCAAATACAATTGAGCACGGAACCTGGATCTTGGAGTATTACTCCCTCGGATATAGATATTGCAGGTGACATGTTTTCAGTGGATAGTGCTACGCCTACAGGTATGTACGAGCTGTTGTATACTTTAGATACAGCTCCTGCAGCGCCATGTGAGGCAGCTTCTACGCCTGTACCATTTACAGTATGGGCACCACTGGTGGCTTCTCTGGATCCTACAGGTTCTGCTTGTAACTCTGATGCAACAGGAGACCCCACATTCTTAGATCTCAATACTTTAGTTACTGGTGATATGACGGGAACATGGACTTCTACCGATGGACTCCCTATTAATGGATCCGTGGTGGATTTTGAGAATCTAGCACTGGGAGGATATGAGTTTGTGTACTTTGTACCTAAGCCAGTAGGTTCTGCCTGTGATGACCTGAGATTAGAAGTAGACGTAAGAGTTATAGATTGTAATTGTCCTGATGTATCTATCAGTCCTTTAGATCCATTATGTAGTTCTGGTGGAGGCATTAATTTCAACGATTACTTGAATAATCCATTGAATGAGCCAGGCTCATGGAGTATTGATGATCCGACTGCTGCTGCAGCACTGACAGGAGATAGATTCGAGTCTGAAAATATTCCTGCTGGAACATACAATGTTTCTTTTGTACTAGCTAATCCTATCAATGGTTGTGACGATGTGAATGTAGTCTTCCAGACATTGCTCATTTCTGATCCACCTGCTGCAGAGATTCTGTATAATGCAGACATAGATGTCTGTAATGGAGATAATATTACACCATTTCCCTTCCTCGTAGACCTAGACACTTTAGTTCAGGGTTCTCCTGGTGAATGGACTGCACCTGCAGGTTTTCCTGGAACTTTTGATCCTGCAGAAAATATAGTAGACTTCACCGATGTGGCTACAGCTTTCTATACATTTACTTTCACTACAACTGATGCCGTTGCACCATGTGATAACTTAGACCTCGAACTAAGGGTCGATGTCAGAAATTGTAACTGTGAAATGTTTGAGTTTATTATTCCAGATCCTATCTGTAATCTCGAAGGCGACATTGATTTAGCTCAGTATATTACTAACATAGGTACTTTGTCTTCAGGGGCTTGGGCTTTTATTACAGGACCTTCTTTAGGAACAGTAAATGGTTCCATAACCAATGTAGAAACTTATGTGACTGGAGAATATGTATTCCAGTATGAACTGGATGATGTCCCTCTCCAATGTCCTAAATTTCATAATGTAACTTTAAACATAACAGAACAACCTGTGCCAGATGTAGAACCCTTTGTGACAGCTTGTAATACTGTAAGGCAAGATGGTGATCATTGTATAGATTTGACAACCATCGCAACAGGGGTGCCTGGAGATTGGATATTTGATACAGCCTATACTGGATCTACCAGTGACTTGACAATGATATGTTTTGATGGACTCAATGAAGGAGACCAATTTGTTTTCGTTTATGAAATAGATAACAGTGCCATACCATGTGATAATACCATGCATCCTGTGACCATAACAGTAGCGGACTGCGCTTGTCCTATTGTTACTGTAGATCCTGGACCGCATGATCTGTGCAGTGGAGCTTCCTTTGATCTTTCTAGTATAGAGAGTCCATCCATCGCGGATGGTGAATGGGAACTGTTTGACCCAGCTGGTGCTGGTGGTCTCACAGATAGCAACTTTAATTCTGATGGCTTGGATATCGGGATCTACACATTTAGATATTTTTCTGATCTCATGCCAGACCCTAACTGTACTAATCAGTATGGAGAAACGATGGTGGAAATATTTGCACCGACTAGTGCAGGCTTCAATGCTGAAGAAGCTGTATGTGGTGGAGAAACAGCACTTGTAGACCTGAATGCGCTTCTAAGTGCAGATGCTGACCAAGGCGGCTCATGGTCAGAGGCAGGTACTAATCCGCAAGCGGGCGGTTTTGATGATGTAGCTGGTACTTTTGATCCTTCTGGCTTAAGAGATGGCACTTATGAGTTTATGTATACAGTACCTAATAATGGACCATGTGACGGAGACGAAGCTATCATAACCGTAGAAATCGCAATGCTGCCCACAGCCGACGCAGGCCTAGACCAAACCATCTCCTGTGCCGAACGTGCTCAGCTAGGTGGCATAGGCACGACCATCGGACAAGGCGTTACCTATATGTGGACCGCTGATAATGGAGCAACCTTAGATAATCCGACAGAACAAAGAATAGAAAGCAGTATCCCTGGCACCTACACCTTAGTAGTCACAGATGCTAATGGATGTACACATGCAGATGAGGTAGTAATCACCTCTGACGGTGGTCTGGCAGTAGAAGTAGATCCGGAAGATGCAGATTGCTTCGGTGAGCCTGGTCTTTTACTTGTCACTCAACTTAGTGGTGGTAGTGATGTCCAGTATTTGTTGGATGGTGAAGTCTTAGATCTTAGCCAAGGCAATCTAGTGGAAGTAAGTCCGGGTACTTATACCTTATTAGTAAAAGACGAAAATGGTTGTGAGATAACGGAGACCTTTACCATAGCACAGCCCGCTGAGCTGACGGTAGATGCTGGTGATCCACGACAGATAGAACTCGGAGGACTGGATACCTTATTTGCAGCCATCTCTATAGATGCAGCTGATATAGCTTCTATAGAATGGATAGATCAGGAGTCAGGAGAAATTCTGTGCTCAGGCCTTAATTGTACTTCACTAGAAGTAGATCCTGATATCTTCAATACCTACTGTGTCACAGTCATCGATATCAATGGCTGTGAAGAAATGGCTTGTGTTACTGTCAGAGAAAAACTGGAGCAAGATGTTTATATACCGAATGTCTTTAACCCAAGTGAAGATGATGAAAACAACAGAACTTTCCATGTGCATTCTGATAGCTTCCTAGAATCAGTCAATTTCTTAAATATCTATGATAGATGGGGAGAGCTGGTCTATGCAGCACCTGCTAACCACCAGCCTAACATACCAGAGTTTGGATGGAATGGTAGATGGAATAATATCGGAAATAATGTAGAGCCTGGTGTCTATGTGTATGTGATAGAAGTGCAATACGTAGATACAGGAAATGGTGCAGAGACAGAAATCTTTGCAGGGGATATTACCGTCTATAGGTAGGTCCTTGCCATAAAAAAATACCGAGGAGCAGGTCAGTTATGATTTGCTCCTTTTTTTGTATCAGGATATCCTCTGTCATGCCCGCCTCCAAAACATCTTACCTCCTACCTTCGTTATCTATATCTTAGTAGGATATTACGACCCTTGAGACTTAGAATCATACATATAGTCCTTGTTTTCTCTTTGTGGGCACAGGTTGCTCTCGCACAGTGCTTCCTTGAGTCCCCTGTCATTATTGCACCTGAGCGCACCACTGATGTCCTCATAGAGGTCAGCGACCTAGTTATAGCTGATCTTGCTGATGGCCAGAAGCTCTGCGTCGTCTATGCTGAGTGGGAACATGGCAAACAAGAAAACCTTAGAATAGATCTCGTCTCTCCTTCAGGACAAGTCGTTACCCTAGCTGGCCCCGGCATCCAAGGCGGTGGCCTCAGCCCTAATGTTAACTGGAATGTAAGCTTCGTCCTCTGCGATCAGCCGCCCTCTCCTGATGCAGGTTTTGACCCAGTATGGGATAATGCACAGGCCTGGCAGTTTTTAGGAAACTATACAGGTGCCTACTTTCCCCATAATGGCTGCCTAGCAGATTTCAATATGGGCTCTGCTAATGGCCCCTGGCACCTCCTCATCACTAATCTAGGAACGACCACAGGCACCTTGATCTATTTTGAACTACAGTTCTGTGATGACTCTGGCATAGCCTGTGACCTCTGCACCACCTACGCGGGAGAGTGGGCTGAAGACTACCTGCCCGTCTGCTCTGGCGATCCCGCGCTAGCCGCACTGACCATCGATTATACCCTGGACCCAGAGATAGATGGAGATGACAGCTATCTCTATGGCATAGAAATACCCAATGGTGATTTTATCCTCACAGAGGCTCTTATGAATGCAGATACCCTAGCACCAGGGGATTACCGCATCTGCGGTATTGCCTTTGATGCTAGTGCTGAGTCTGCTATTATGGCAGTGCAGAACATCGGACAACTAGAAACCCTGAGCAACTCAGGCAACTGCATAGATATTACGGATAATTGTTTTACGCTAAGTATTCAGGAATCCAGCACAGTCGTAAGATTGGAGCATAATCTTTGTCCTGGAGAAGAGGTGGAGCTGGAAGGACAGATCTATAAGCAGGCGACTGATACCATCTACTATAGCACAGCAGACCCTTTCTTGCCCTGTGATACTGCCTGGCATATAGTCGTCAGAGAAGTAGAACTGATATCAGAGATAGCTGAGCAGAATACACCTCTGGTCTGCGGGCAACGGCTCTTCTTGGATGGGAGTGCGAGTACATCTAGTGTCGCAGCGGTCAGTTCTTATCAGTGGTCCACGTCTGATGGAAATATAATATCTGGTGTAGGCCCATTAGCTACTATAGATCAGCAAGGCAGCTACTATCTAGAAGTGAGCGATGGTTTCTGCACATCTAGAGATACGATACAGGTCATCGGTATAGATACTTTCTTTGTACGCCTAGAACAAGAATCAGCCCTCTGTGCAGAAGACCCCTTAATCATAAATGTGGTAGACTCCTTTGATGTCACTTTAGGACCTATCAGTTTCGGTATATCTGGCATCTGTGGTCCCAATACTGGAACAATAACAGTCACCTCTCAGCCCATAGTAGAAGTAACCCTACCAGGAGAATATATCATAAAAACAGAAGCGGGCTCTTGCAGCCGAAGTGATACGATCTTTGTTACTGGTGCAGGTCAGCCGATACCTTTTTCAGTTACAGTATCTGATACCTTGGACTGTGATATGCAACCGGTCTTCTTTGATTTTGTAACACCTGTTACACCTACTAATATCTTTTATGATGGCCCCCAGCTTATACCGCCCAATACCACAAACCCCAGCATACAAGAAGCAGGCATGTATACTATTACTATCTATGACGAGAACTCCTGCTCAGCAGAAACCACAGTAGAAGTGATAGCGGAAAATATAGCACCACAGGTGGCTGTTGCCGATGTGAGCCTCTGGTGCTCTGCTAGTAGTGCTACAACCATGCTTACGGCAGATATTACTGGAGCCTATGATGAGGTTCTGTGGGTAGGACCAGATGGAGCAGAGTATGATGTACTAGAGCCTGTAGTTTCTGATACAGGCCGCTATATCTTAACTGTGGTAGGGGACAATGGCTGTGTATCAGAAGAGGCGACTTTGCAGTTTACTATTATTAACGATACCCTCCCGTATGTGGGTGAAGACCTAAGTGCAGAGCTGCTTTGTCTCGGTGATAGTCTAGAACTCTCGCTACCGCCCGCTATTCAGTACTCCAGCATTTACTGGCTAGATGCGCAAGGCAACTTGCTCGGGAATGGAGACTCCCAGTTCTACGCTGAGCCAGGTAGCTATAGTGTGCTGATAGATAGTCCTCAAGATTGTACACGAGAACTTGCTATCACTCTGGGCCTGCACCCTGAATGGGATATACTGAACGGGGTAGGAATAGAATCCGTAAGATCAGACTGTGATGGTATAGGAGAAATACATCTAGAAGATTTTGATGCAGTAACGAACCTCTACATCAATGGTGAGGCGCTAGAGCCAGCAGCAGTTATGCCCTTAGATTTTAATACTGTAGAGCTAACTCTAGAATCAGAGCAAAGCTGCATCAGGGACACCGTTCTAAAAATCTACAGTTTGGATTCTCCAGTGGTAGACTTAGGACCAGATGTGACGCTTAATCTAGGGGAGAGCTATTTGCTACCTACCAGCCCAGATGTACCTATGCCCACTTGGACGCTGGACTGGTCGGAAGAGGGGATACTGAGTTGTACAGCTTGCCTGACACCTAATGTAACACCTACAGAGACCACTACACTTAGCTTGATCGTTCTAGATAATAATGGCTGCTCTACTGAAAAGTCCATCATACTCACTGTCATAGATCAGGATAATTCTGAGCTAGATCTAGAGCCTGGATATTATGTTCCCAATGTTCTTCTAATGGACTCACAGAATGGAAATGGGTTAGATAATACCTTGATTATGGGCTTAGATCCATTAAAATTTAACTTTTATGAATTTTATTTATACGATCGCTGGGGTAGCCTGATTGTTTCCCAAAATGGCTCAGTAGACGGTTCCTCTACCATAACTTTATGGGATGGAACCCTCGATGGATTGCCCGTATTGAGTGGTGTCTATCCATATATGGCAAAATTATTGCATGTATCAGGAGAAGAGCAGATAATATCTGGACATATTTCCTTACTTCGGTAGGAAATACGTTGTATTTTTGCACCACATTTTTTTGCTATCTACCGCATTGCAGTTTTATGCAATAGTATCCCTTTTGTTAGAGTCTATACACATCAGTTCCTATTTAGGATTTTATACCTATCATTTTTTGTGGGTAAAAAAAGCTATTTAGTCAGCTATGTGTCATTGTCACAAGCAACAAAATGTTGAAACCAGGAATATTTAAGTTATGAGATCATTTGTAATTATTTTGCTAAGCTCCTTTATCGGAGTTTCTCTGTTCGCTAGTAATACCACAGCTATAACCACTAGTGCAGCCAGTGAACTGGTGGATCCCCCTAGGCCACCTAGGATCATCTATCCAGCAACTATCTGTCCTGGAGAATCTACGACCATAGACTTTGTACTAGTAGAAAAAGAGAGTGATGCGACTTATACTTGGATACTGACTCCTGCCTTACAGGCTATAGCTTCGGAGTCAGCAGATAAGTGTACGCTTACCGTAAATGATATTTCTTCTGTCAATTCGCTTTTGGATATAGTAGTTGTACGTGCACAGAATTCTTGTGGTCAGAATTTCAGCTCTGCACCAGTAAGAATAGTGACACCTCTAGATATACCTGAAATAGAATTAGATACTATCTGTACAGGAGATGGCATGCTCATCTCCCCTCTGAAAACGACCAGAGTAAGATCCTATACCTGGGATTTTGGTCCTGCTACCGATTGGGAAGTAGCGGATGGAAGTCTAGAAGAAGGGGATCCTTTTTCAGTTAGATTTAATTCTCAGGGTCTAAAAACTTTCAGTGTCAGCATTACAGATTCTGATGGTTGTACACATTCTAAAAGTTATCAAGTTCAAGTATATAATGCACCACCTAGCCCTTTTATACAATGTAAAGATGGAGACGCGGTAGTGGAGTATGAGTGGGATGAAAATCCTGCATTTAGGTATGAGTATGATTTTAGTTTGATGCGTCCTGAACTCACAGTTACTAAAATACCTGGAGAAAATAGAGTAGAGGTAGTTGGTTTCAGATCTCCTTGTGACTATGCGATTCTTAAGATAATAGTATACGGTGATAACCCGACACCTTGTGATTCCATAGCTGAAAGTCTACCATGTAGACCGAGTCCTAAGCCATCAGCTTCTTTTGACTTCCGTCAAAAAGATTTTTGTGTAGGAGATGTCTTATCAGAGATGCCTTTGCTTGCAACTATCACTCCTCAGGGCGGAACTAGCGAACAAAACCCTTCTGATGGAGAATGGACTTTTGATGGACCGCCAGCTGGAACACAGACAGGCCCTGATCCAGGGTTTACTTTTTCAGATCCCGGCCCAGACTCAGGCCGTAATGGAACCTTTGACCCCAGAGGCCTGCCAGTAGGTGATTATTCTGCTGTTTATATTTACACCAATCCTGTAGATGGATGTGAAGAACCTAACCAGTTCTCTTTTACTGTCCATCCGAGAGCTGTACCTAATGCCACTCTCAATGGTACTATAGATAAGGCCGCAGAAATATGTGGCGGAGAATCAGTCACCCTACATTACTCTATCTATGATGATGCACCACCCCCTAATATTCAAGTACAAACAGAAGAAGGAGGTGTAATCGTAGAGTCACTTACAGATAGTACCAAGCTTATCACGTTCCCCAATACATTCGATAATGTGACAGAAACCCTGACTATTCTAGTCCAGTACGAACTACCTGACTGCGAACCAGTCGCAGAAACTCTAACAGTAACCGTAAACCAAATACCTGACCTAGAGCTCCAGTGTAGTGATATACCACTAGCTAATGAAATAGATATAGAATGGACAGATATAGGAGTACCAGTAGATATCCTCGTAAATGGTAATGATAGAGGTCAAGCCATGGGCGGTACGCATAAAATAGATGCCCTAGAGACCAATCGAATATATGACATTGTCTTAGTAGCTCAGCCGCTAGGAAATTGTGGTGAAATAAGAGATACCATTACATGTATGACGACTAACTGTCTGTCGCCTACTATAGATTCTACTTCCTTAGCAACGCCGTTTTGTGGTGATGGTGTCAGTGGACAATCACTAGATATCTTCATCTCAGGACCAGGTGTCTATACATGGGATGCTGCGACGCTAGCTAATATGGAAGATGATACTCCTGGTGCAGAAATATTTAAGCCTTTTGATCCTCTTATCTCTGAGTATACCTTAACAGCTACCTATAATGATGCCCTCGGTGGCTGTACCGAGCAGATAGAGATGAGCCTAGTCTATTACACTATGCCAGAAGCTTTTCTAGCCCTAGATGCTGACACAGTCTGTGTAGACCAGATAGTGAATTTCCAAAGTAATAATATAGTCAATTCCTCTAATACAGATTATGGCCTAGACCTACCCCCTGCTGCTAATCAGATCAGTGGAGAAAATGCAGGTCCTTACGAATTGAGCTTTGATATTCCTGGCTCATATGAGCTAGGGATGCAGTTGACGCTAGGAGGTACTTGTCAGGGACTTCCTGAGTCCTTGCCACTAGAAGTCGTAGCACCTATGGAGCTCAATGCTGTCTGTAGAAGACAAGGCGAAGACGCTATAACCATAGGCTGGGATGATCTCGGTCTAGAATATACAGTGATGCAAGATGCAGCACCAGTAGGTGGTACTATCACCGCTGATTCTTTAGAACTTACTGGCCTCGCTGAGAACCAGACCTTTATGTTTACCGTGACAGCGACAGATCCCTACTGTGGAGAAATTACTTCTGAGGCGACTTGTGTGACTTTTGCTTGTACAGATCCTATAGTAGTAGATAATATTCAGGACACCATTTGTTTTGATCCCTTACAAGGAGCCTACTTCCTAGATGTTATGGTAGAAGCAGATGTTGCTAATGGTGGAGCTCCAGGAACGTTTACATGGGACTCACCACTTGTAGATGCAGCTAATAACTTTACACCGGATAATGCACAAGACGTAGAGTATAAGGTAGATGGTACCTGGAGTGATGATGATGGTTGCTTTAAGGCTATTGCTTTCGATTTTATCTTAGTACAGACACCAGAAATGGTGCTCAATGTCGTAGGCTTAGATACCATCTGCGAAGGCAACGAAACCATCACAGTAGTAGGAGAGTTTATCGGTGCTAATGTAGATGAGACAGAATTTGTGCCCCAGTTTCCTACTGGTGTAACTATAGAAGATAACCCACAAGAAGGGACTTATATATTGAGTTTTGATGAGGCAGGAGATTACGATCTGGGCATGCTAGTGAGCTATTATGGTTGTCCTGGCAACCCAGCAGAAGTAAAAGTACATATCAAAGAAAAACCTGAGTTAGGTCTGAAATGTGGAACAGTAGAAAACGAAGCGGTCAATCTAGAATGGAATGACCTAGGCGCTGCTGCTTATGAAATAAAACAAAATGGTATTATACAGCAACCAGCTACTGGTACGACCCTAAGAATAGATGGTCTTACTATGAACGAAGTCTATGAGTATATCGTAGAAACAATCACAGACTGTGGTCTTATTTCTGATACCATCAAGTGCCAGACGTTTGTCTGCCCTGCAGCCGTAGTAGACCTCACAGGCGTGCCTGATGAGATCTGCCATGATAGTAGCACGGGACCATTTGAGCTAGATGTTATTCTAGAGTCTCTGGATCCAGCGGATAATGGTACCTATACTTGGGATACAGACCTGGTAGATGCCGATGATGGCTTTACACCTGAAGACCTGACACTTACTGATTATACTTTAGATATAGAGTATACAGATGATAATGGCTGCGATGAAGATCATCAGGTCAGTTTTACCTACACAGAAAGTCCTCAGCCGATGGTTATACTGACTTCGCTAGATACGATCTGTATAGATGGGGGTACTGTATCCATTATGAGCGAATACACCGCAGCAGACATGTCGCTCGTATCATTCACTGCAGAAGAGCCTGCTGGTGCGACTATCGTCGGTGGTACTGGGGCAGGACCTTATGAGTACAGCTTTACACAGCCAGGTACTTACCAGCTAGGTATCAGCGTAGATAATGATGGCTGCAGCTCTGGTGATGCAGGCTATGTAGAAGTGGTGGTACAACCAGCTATAGAACAGACCGTTGTTTCATGCCAAGAAGATTTTGGTGTGATACACCTAGACTGGACACCACTTAATTGTGTCTCTACTTACAAGGTTTATCTAGATGGAGAATTTGTGAAAAATGTATCTGGCTTGGCTACCACTATTCCAGATACCACTGAGGCAGATTTTGAATATTTAGAAAGTGATACAGAGTTTGATATAATTATAGAGCCCGTTTCTAACTGTCTCTGTGAGGCTTCTGTCACGACAATATCTTGCAGGACTTTACCTTGTCCTCCAGTGCTTATCAGCACAGTAGAAGTAGATACTTGTTTCAATACGACCTTGCCAGCCTTTGAGATTCCAGTAGAAGTAATGACTTCTGGGGAGATAGCAGGCGGCTCAGGAAAATGGTCGGGTGATATTATATCTAGTGATGGTCTGGTAGACCCTAGTATCCTCAATGGCCCCGGTGTCTATGATGTGACGTATACCTGGGTAGAAATAGGTTGTGTCACTAAGCTAGATACCAAGGTGACTTTCCATGCGCCACCGATTATAGACCTAGAAGCGCTGTCGCCAGAATGTATCGGTGACGAATTGGGCATGGTCATTGTCTCTGTAGAAGGAGGAAGTCCAGATTTTAGCTTCAGTCTCAGTGGAGAAGAAGCACAGTCTGACAGTATTTTCTCTGCAGTGCCTATAGGGCCTTTCTTTGTAGAAGTGACTGATGGCAATGGTTGTCTGGTATCTATGGATGATAATGTCCAGCCGAGTATAGAGCCATCTATGCAGATACTTGGAGATACAGTGATCGTAGAGGCAAATGATGCAATTTTCGAACTGATTCTGGATAATCTAGATACAGATAGAATAAAAAATATTACTTGGTATCTCAACGGTGAAAACGTCTGTGAAGGCCTGAATTGTACCGAGCTAGAACTGCAAGATGTCGTCGCACCAGGAGAGATAACAGTGGAACTGGATTATGGGACTGATTGTCTTATTATAAGAGATAAGGCCTTCAGAATCAATGAAATACAAAGTGTCTATATTCCTGATATGGTAGACTTTTCAGGGGCCTTAGGAGCACCTGATAATGAGTGGAAAGCCTTCATAAAAGGAAGTGAGACTTTTATCACCTCTGTGCAAGTTTTTGACAGATGGGGGAATATGGTTAGAGATTATGAGAATAAATCAATGGATTATTTTAAGGAATTCTTAATTTGGGATGGTTTCTCTGGCAGCGTTGCTAGAGAACAAGGTGTCTATACTTATGTGATAGGCCTCTTGATCGAAGGAGAAACTGAGACCAAGTATGGAAATGTTACTATCCTTAGATAGTTGTGATTTATTCAAGAACCTAGCCGATTGCTGCTGGAAATAGTTCCTCAGCAACGAAAAAAAACTTACATTGACGACCACTATAGCGACTGCATAGTCCCTGTAGCAATGGATAGTTCGGTTTTAGATAAGTAGTGATTATCTTCTTATAGATAGTGACTAATGCCTAAAACCGAACTATTAACCATTGTTTATGAGACAAACAGCAGTTATGACTAAAACGCTACTCTTACCTTTCTTTACACTTTTACTTTTTTCTAATGTTATTCATGCCCAGATAGATCAGGATGGTGCTAACATTGGAATGATAGAATGCCTCAATGCTGATCAACCCCAATTTGAACAAGATGTAGAGGATTTCTTGACAAATTTCAGTTTTACAGACAGTGATAATTCTGATTGTGCTGGCGCAATTAGCTTCATTGCCATCGATAATTGGAATTCTTCGTTTCCATATACTTGTGATATAGACCAAGTGGATTTGGATATTGAGTTGGAATGTGACGGTTCACCTTTTACTATAAATGTTCTTTTAGATGTTACAGATGGAACGGTCCCCAATTGGCCCAGTCTTCCATCTGATCCAGCCCCATTTGAATGTGATGGAGCTTTTAACATAGCAGATATTGACGCATGGGTGGCTAGTGTAGTGGCTGATGCCCAAAATGGTGATGCTGATGATAATTGCTCTGCTTCTGCTGACCTCATTGTAAATAATGATTGGGATTCTTCCAATCCTACTGCAAATTTCACTCAAGATTGCTCCGACTTTGTCGGAGAAATAATCATCACTTTTAACATAGAAGATGAATGTGGTAATTTCTCGCCAGACGAGCAATTTACTATTACCATAGAAGACACAACTAACCCTGTATGGAATCTTTCTTCTGGTGCCCTAGACTTTACAGAATCACCATGTGATGCAAATAATGGTACAGATCATGAAGTAGCTTTCCAAAACTGGGTAGCAAACATAGAAGCAACCGTGGTAGCTAATGGCGAAGTGGTAGATGATTGTACTGACCCAAGCGCAATTGTTGTAACAGCTGACGTAACAAGTACATCTATAAATTTTGAGGATTGTGTAGCTGATCCTTTTATTCATGAGCAAGTAGTTGTATTTACAGCAACAGATGCTTGTGGGTTGACTTCAGATTTTCAAGCCACATGGCAGCTAGAAGATACGACCCCTCCAGTGCTTGCAGACCCTAATGGTATACAGACTACACCAGCACCAGAGTGCGATGACTTAGCTAGTATACAATCAGAGGTTGAAACGATTTTGTTATCAGGTATCCTTACAGATGACTGTACAGACCTGTCTAATCTGGCCATAGGAGACTTTACCATTACACCAGACCCGGCTAGTGTAACTAGTGCTGATTTTACTCCGGGAAACACTACTTGCTATATTATTCCTTTTGAGATAGTCTATACAGATCCTTGTGGTGTAGACAGTAATACAGAGATGCTATTCTTTGATGTAGATGATACCACACCACCAGATATGACAGGTATACTGCCTTGGGATGATTTCAATCCTTTGCAGATAGGACCTTATTGTCTCGATGAAATAGGTAGTGATATTGATGTCTTAGATATTGTTCTACCAGGCGGCTGGGATTTTTCTCCCGCTACGGAGAACTGTACTGACCTAGATGATATCGTTCCGATACTTATAGGGGGTAACATAGGCGATTTCTGTGGAGACCTCGCTTTTATGGAGTGGCAATTTGAAGACGAATGTGGTAATCGCGATCCTGTTGTCTACAGAGTAGAATGGGATATAGATATTAATGGACCTACTTATACACCTCTAGACTGGGTAGGAGCAGATCCTACAGCTTTTTTTCCTCCTGGGGACATTACCATCTCTTATGATAATGCGGACTGTACAAATGATAACTTGCCCTGTCAGTGGCTAAGTGATCCTGATCCAGATAATCCTGGTGGTCCTACTATGTGGGACTGGATGGCCTTAGAAAATATGCAATGGGAAGGGGGCTGTGAGGTTTCTGTAATCTATTCTCATGTCCCTTGTGCTGCTGCTTTAAGTATGGTAAATCAGGATACACCACCAGAGTTGTTAGATGCTTTTACAAACGCAGAAACAACAACTACAGTAAGTATAGAGATCATAGATGAATGTGATCCAAGTGGCTCTGTGTATTATGATTTTGATGTAACCATAAGATGCCTAACCTGTGGTCTCGATGGTGGGATTTTTTGCCCTACTTGTGAGGATGCAGATGAAAACTGTAAGCTCTGTGACCCAGATGAGTTAGCTAGTGGTTATAGCTCATGTACGCCTCCATGTGGAGGTCCAGGTGAGCCACCCTGCACACCTCCTGCAGGAGAGCAGCCATCACCTTTATGTATGGCCTCAGGGGTGCCTAATAATATGTCTTGGTTTGCTTTTGTCGCAAGTTCTGAAAGTCTAGCCTTAGAGGTAGATGTAGGGCAATGTACCAATGGTGATGGTGTGCAGGCAGGTATCTATGATAGCTGTGACTGGGATAACTGTATCATTTTCTTCCCAGGAGGAGGCTCTAATTGTTTCAGTACCTCTTCCACAGAATCATCTAACAGCTTTGTACCGGGTAATACCTATTACCTCTGGGTAGATGGCTGTGGTGGTGATGAATGTGAGTATACTGTAACTGTTGTGGGACTAGAGTTCCTAGGTCTGCCAGAAATGGATGCCGTTACAGCTTACAGTCCATGTAGAGAATTATTATTGACTGATAATCCTGATGATCCTAATTATACAGGAAGCCAGATTTCTCCAGATGGCTCTAATTCTGTCTGTGGTGCTAATAATGCCGTGACTGTTTGTCCAGGAGAGCCTATCCAGTTCGGTATTATCCATAAAGGCAATCCATCTAACCCTATAGACATACATCAGACGGAATGTAATGAGTACACAGATGTCTTGAGTGCTGATTTTGTATGGAATGTAGAATGGGATGGACAAGTCATATCTAATCCTGCAACAGATGGAGAATTTATTCCAGAACTTATGGCTCCAGATGTACCAGGTGTCTATAAAGTCTGTCTGGATTTTATCAATTATGAATGTGATATAAAAACTGGTCCAGCTTGCCTAGATGTACATGTAGAACCTATTCAGAATGAGACTTACATACATGATGTCTGCGTAGAAGATCTAGATCAAATAGACGGATGGGATCCTACTCTGTCTCCTTTAGACCCGAATGGTGACGGACTAGAATGGCTAGGAGTCTCTGTAACACTAGATGAAGTAGATGACTGGACACTAAGTACTACTGGAGATACAGAAGGCTATAGATGTATGCAATTTCTGCATGAAGATCCTGACTGTGAATGTGAGGTGCCTCAGACGATGTGCATAAAGGTTGTAGGAGATAGAGATAAGACACCTGTAGAACTATTTATGTACAGATGTCAGTTCCAAGAATGTAATACACCTTATGTAGTTAATGGAGAAGTAGAATGCGATCCTGACGTCTACGAGTGGACTTGGAACTGGAATGATTCCGATGAGATAGCAGAGCTATTTAATGAAGACGATGTGAATTATACCCAAGATATGTGCT
>CALLAE010000130.1 GCA_938002665.1 uncultured Saprospiraceae bacterium
AAAAGGCCATTCAGGAGGCTGAAAATGCTGCGCTTGCAGGAGAGGTGCCAGTAGGGGCTATAATTGTCTGCAATAATGCTGTCATAGCTAAGACACATAATCAAGTAGAGCGCCTTGGGGATATCACAGCGCATGCTGAAATGCTTGCTATCACTGCAGCCGCTAATTATCTAGGAAGTAAATTTCTCGAAGACTGTACTCTGTACGTCAGTTTGGAGCCTTGTGTCATGTGCGCAGGAGCTATCAAGTGGTCGCGCATAGGAAGAGTTGTGTATGGTGCTTCGGATGATAAGGGTGGCTTTATGAAATACGGCAAAGAACTTCTTCACCCCACTACCAAGCTAGAATACGGTATAAATCATGATAAGTGTGCACAGTTGCTTAAAGATTTCTTCAAAGATAAAAGGCAGAAAAGCTTCTAAGCTAGAGCTACCTGGTTACAAGTTAAGGCAGCGTTAATCCTTGCGTTAAAGAGTCTTAATATTCAGAATGTTAAAATGATCGCACTTATCTTAATATCAGAAAACCTATTGATATGAATTATAGTAGATTAGTAGCTGTTTCATTATTTGCAACAATACTACTCAGCTCATGTGCTAAGCGACTAACTTATTTTACACAGAATCTATATGAGGATAATAATTGGAGCCAGTCAGAACTTAAGCGTATCCAGTTTTACCTTTCTAAGGATATAGAATTATATAGAACTATGAGCGGAGGGAGTTCCACTATTCAGGATGGAAAGATTAAACTAGAAGACAAAAGAAAAGTCGATCAAATTCTGATTAAAAAAGGAACCCCTGGCACTTTTGTTTTCTCGCCTAAAGAAAATAGGTATGCCGTAAGCTTTGATAATTCTGGTGCTTATCTCATGTTTGGTCCAGGAAAAAAGACAAATGGTCGTTACGTCTTACGTGCCAAGGAATGGAGGTCGCGAGGGCAAGGAGGAATCATTACCTACGGAGAAGAAGAGTATTATACCGGAACAGAAAATGCATATGCGGCCTTGATGGTTGACCTAAAGAAAGCCAGAAAAACCTCTGTCAATACTAAGACTGCTTCTGGCAGCAAGGTAAATTAGCAAGTCTCGAGATTGCTATATTGCTGATATTCTGTTCCTTCACCTAATTTTTTTTATTTCCCTGACTAGCTACTTAGGTAAAAGTAGGTTTGATAGAAATTGTCTGTCATGATTCGATTTTTCCTTGTACTTTGCCCTTATGATTTATGAATTCAAGGGCTTTATCCCTATCGTTCATCCCTCGGCCTTTGTACATCCACAGGCCGCAGTTACTGGTAATGTAACTATAGGTAAGGATGTCTACATAGGGCCTGGGGCTGCTATCAGAGGTGACTGGGGAGGGATAGTGATAGAGGATGGATGCAATGTGCAAGAAAACTGTACGATACATATGTTTCCCGGTGTCGTCGTTACTTTACAGGAATCAGCACATATCGGTCATGGTGCGATTATACATGGTGCTCAGATTGGTAGAAACTGTATGGTAGGCATGAATGCAGTTGTCATGGATAATGTAACTTTAGGTGAGGGCTGCATTGTAGGTGCGCTTGCTTTTCTGAAAGCAGATTCCTCATGGTCGGAACGCAGCCTTATAGTAGGTAATCCTGCAAAAATAATTAGAGAAGTTTCTGATGAAATGTTGGCCTGGAAAACTAAGGGGACTAAACTCTATCAGACTCTACCTAAAGATTGCCACGATACTCTTAATGAAACTACGGCCTTGTCAGAGCCACCAGCGGATAGACCTACTCAAGAGAGCCTGTATGAAACTTGGGCCAAAATTAAAAATGAAGACTAGTAATGACTGATAATTCAAAGTCGGAACTGACCTCCTGGATTAAGACTAGAGCTGTAGAGTTGGGATTTCTTGCAGTAGGTATTGCTAAGTCAGAATTTTTGGAAGAAGAGGCTGTTAGACTGCGGGCATGGTTAGATAACAATTACCATGGGAGCATGACTTATTTGGAACATCACTTTGAAAAAAGAACAGATCCTTCCTTACTTATAGCTAATGCAAAGTCTGTCATTTCTTTTGCCTATAATTATTTTCCGGAAGAACAAGAAGCGCAAGATTCATATAAGATCTCTAAGTATGCCTACGGCAGAGATTACCATAAAGTTGTCAAGAAGAAATTGGTCATTCTCTTTAAAGAGATGGAAGAAAAAATTGGGCCAGTGAATGGCAGATGTTTTGTAGACAGTGCACCCATAATGGAAAGAGAGTGGGCTAAGCGAGGAGGTTTGGGCTGGATAGGAAAACATACCTTACTCATCAATCCTAAGCACGGCTCCTTCTTTTTCCTCGGAGAAATGATCATTGATAAAGAACTGATTTATGATGAGCCTATTTCAGATTATTGTGGATCCTGCACTAAGTGTATAACGGCTTGTCCTACGGATGCGATTACAGAAAAAGGCTTTGAGCTGGATGCTTCTAAGTGCATCAGTTTTCTTACTATAGAGAATAAGGCAGATACTATTCCTGAGGCTTTTGCTGGGCAGATGGAAGACTGGATTTTTGGCTGTGATATTTGTCAGGATGTCTGCCCCTGGAATCGCTTTTCAGAACCGCATAAGGAAAAAGATTTTGCTTTGAGGTCTTCAATTGCAGAGTTGAAAAAAGAGGATTGGGAAAAACTGACACAAGAAGAATTTGATGAGATATTCTTTGGTACGCCTATCAAAAGAACCGGGTATAAAGGACTACAGCGTAACATTGATTTTGTCGTAAAATAGAAGTACCCTAACTTCATTCACTCCAGATTTATAATTCATTCTTTAGCTTAGAATAAGTGCTTGTAATATTGTATACTTACTATTATTCTTTTATTCATCATAATCGTGATATTTTGAAGCAACTTATCCTTTCTTTTTTCACCTTCTGTTTTCCTTTGATGATAATTGGTCAATCTGAATTTCAGATTCCCAGACATGCAGATGGTAGAGTCTTTGCCAGTGAAAAATTTGAGATGATAGAAAAAATTCTTAAGCTTAGAAATGTGTCTCTTTCAGAAAAAGAACAACGCCAATCCACCGATAGAATAAGGCAGCGTTCTGGAAAAGGAGAAATGATAGTGGGGGATGCAAATGTAGTAGAAGCTGAACTACATGCAGCAGTGAATCCGACAGACCCTAACAATATAGTAGTAGGAGTTATTAATATAGATGCTAGTAATCTTACAGACCCTATCAGGATTTCAGTTTATGTGACCTATGATCTCGGTGATTCATGGACTAAGTCAGATTTTAATGGCTTTGAAGAAGGTGTCACACTTGGTGGTGGAGATCCCATGTTTGCTTTTGATGATGCAGGTGCTCTGTATTTTTCCTGGCTCCGATTTGCTGCTCAGGATGATCTTGCGTCAGGACAGATTGGCTTATACGCAACAGAATCTCTGGATGGTGGTTTGACCTGGAAAGATTTTCCCAATCCCATTGCGGAACACAGTTTCACTGACTTTGTATTGCTAAGTGACTTGGAAACCTTTGTAGATAAACAATGGATGGCTAGTGATCATTCTGATTCGAGTCCATACAAAGGGAATGTTTATATAGCTTATTTGAATTTAGATGTCGAAGAGGAACTATATGATATTGTTATCAAGACAAAACAAAAAGGACAATCAGAATTTGATTCGGTAGAAGTAAAGGTATCTCATGACAATAAAATTTTAGCTCAATTTGTAAATGTTGAAGTAGATAATAAAGGAAACATTTATGTGATATATCTTTCTGATGATGATCCTCGATTGGATAGAAATGGAATTTATCTAGCTATGAGTTCTGATGGTGGAAAAGTCTTTACAGAGCCACAAAGAATTACAGAATTTCACTTCCCTGATTTTGGCTCGGGAAGGTTACCTATAGAAGGGATAAATTCTCAAAGACTTTATCCTTGTCCACAGTTAGGTTTGGATAGGTCAGGTGGTGAATATGAGGGTAGAATGTATCTTACTTTCACTGCTTACGGTATCAGTAGTTTGACCACTGATGGGGCAGATATATATATCATGTACTCTGACGACCAAGGTTTAAGTTGGTCTGATCCACTAATTGTAAATGATGATCTGGATCCAACAAAGGATCAGTATTATCCTAGTATTACAGTTACAGATGCAGGGCAGCCGGCACTAGCTTGGTATGATAGAAGAAATGATCTTAACAATGATACCTACACTGATTATTATCTAGGCTACTCTGACGATGGTGGGGAGAGTTTTGAACAATTTCAGGTAAGTGGATCACCTACTGACTTCACTAAAACTCTAGATGGCACTTTTGATTTTGGAATAGGAGAATATAATGAAATTGTCTCATCAGGTTCCTTTATAGTTCCATTCTGGACTGATGGCAGAACCAATACGGGTGACCTAACAGTCTACGGTTATTTTTATGATCGAGATGGTACTAGTGTCATAGACAAAAAGATTCTACTCACAGATAAAATAGCAGTGTCTTCCCCACTTCCAAATCCAGCACAGAATCATTTTGAGTTCGGTGTAAAGGTTACAGAGGCTAGCCCGCTAGACATCAGTTTATTAGATTCCAGTGGTCGTACGGTGATAAATGTTATAGAGGAGAAAAATTATTTGGGAGAAGATAAGTTTATGATTGATACTTCTGACTTGAATAGTGGGATGTACTTATTAGTTATAACAAGTAAGCAAGGAACACAATCTCGTAAAGTTGTCGTTGAATAAAAGAAATATGAAACTGAATATAGCACTTATTGCCCATGATGGGAAGAAGGCAGAAATGGTATCTTTTGTTGCTAGAAATCACCAGTTTTTGGATGATGCTAGTATCTATGCTACAGGTACTACTGGTAAGAAAATAGAGACAGAGGGATATGAAGTGACTAGTCTTTTGTCAGGACCCCTTGGAGGCGATGCGCAGATTGCTGCCTTAGTGGCTACAGGAAAAATTGACCTTGTGATATTTTTCCGAGATCCATTGGACAAGCATCCACATGAACCTGATGTACAGATGCTTATGAGACAATGTGATGTACATGATGTCCCGCTTGCCACTAATCCTAAAGCAGCCTTTTATTTACTAAAAGGAATCAAGGCCGCATTCCCCAACCAATAATCGCAAGAAGGTAATAAGCCAGTTTCTTCTTACCTTTATCCAACTTATTATCTGGAATAATTGACTACTGCAGACTATAAAATTCTAGCTCCACAAATCCCACATGAACCTGGTGTATACAGGTATATTGATGCTAATGATATAGTGATCTATGTCGGGAAAGCCAAAAATCTGAAAAAGCGTATCTCTTCTTACTTCGGTAAGAAAAAGCATCAGGCCCAAAAGACAAAAACCCTAGTCAAAAATGCTGTCAGGTTAGAATACACAGTAGTAGATACAGAGCAAGATGCTTTACTTCTAGAATGCACACTGATAAAAAAACTTCAGCCTAGGTATAATGTAATGCTGAAGGATGGAAAGACCTACACTTACATAGTTGTTAAGAAAGAACCTTACCCTCGTGTCTTTTTTACAAGAAAAGTTTGGAAGGATGGCTCGTCTTATTTCGGTCCTTATACTTCAAAGTACAGAGCAAGAATAATTTTAGAAACAATTAAGAAATTATTTCCACTGAGGACATGCACCCTAGACATGAAGGCTAAAAATATAGAGGCTGGGAAATTTTCTGTATGTCTCGAGTACCACATCAAAAATTGTATGGGCCCCTGTGTCGGTCATGAGTCTAGGGAAGATTATGATGCTAAGATAAGTCAGATCAAGAATATACTCAAGGGCAAGCTAAAACCTGTTAAGGATTATCTCAAAGAGAGAATAGCCGAGGCAGTGGAAGTTCTAGAATTTGAGAAAGCACAGGTGTTCAAAGAAAAGCTAGATTATCTTGTAGATTACCAGGCAAAGTCTACAGTGGTTAATTCAGGGGTGGAAGATAGCGATGTGTTTAGCATCCGGACAACTGCAGATATGGCCTATGTCGCCTATCTGAAAATCGTAAATGGGTCTCTTATTAATTCTGATAACCTTGAACTAAAAAAGAATCTTAATGATAACGAAGAAGATCTATTCGTTTTTGCAATCAGTTATTTGAGAGAAAAATTTAGCAGTATAGCACCAGAAATAATCTTACCATACAAAGTTCCTGTTTTTGATAGTGCAAGTGTTACTGTCCCGCAGAGAGGGGATAAGAAGCATCTACTAGACTTAGCGGAGAAAAACCTTAAATATTTTATTCTTCAGGTAAGAAAGAATGCACTTAGCAAAACCAAGAAACAGACACCTGCAGAACGCATACTGAAAACTTTACAATCTGACCTTTCTATGGAAGAGCTACCTTTCCATATAGAATGCTTTGATAATTCCAATATACAAGGCACCAATCCAGTAGCCAGTTGTGTCGTCTTTAAAAATGCTAAACCGTCTAAAAAAGACTACCGTAAGTTCAATATCAAGACCGTGGTAGGGCCAGATGACTTTGCTTCTATGAAAGAAGTTGTTTCCAGACGATACAAAAGATTAAAGGAAGAAAATGCTAGCCTCCCTCAGCTAGTGGTGATTGATGGAGGGAAAGGGCAGCTCAGTGCGGCTTATGATATCCTCAAGAATTTAGGTTTGGAAGATAAGATTACCTTGATAGGAATAGCTAAGAGGCTAGAGGAAATCTTTTTCCCTGAAGATCCGCTCCCACTTTACATAAATAAAAAGTCTGAATCTCTTAAGCTTATCCAGCAGCTCAGAAATGAAGCCCATCGCTTTGCCATCACATTCCACAGAAATCAGAGATCTAAGAATGCCTTGGGTACGGAATTGACGAAAATACCAGGTGTAGGAGAGAAAACAGCCCAGCGCTTATTGGCAGAATTTACCTCTGTAAAGCAGATTAGAATGAAATCTCAGGAAGAACTAATGGTGGTAGTTGGTAGCAAGCTGGCCAAAGCAATAAAGACTTACTTTACTCATAGTTCTATAAGTAAAGGAGATTCTATTTAGAATTCATTACTGACAACTAGCTTACCATAGACGATATTCTAAGTCCTAATGACAATAATTTTGGGGGGTGGCCTACCTCTCGCATTGTCTTTTATATGTAGCAGACTTTTAAAGATTGCTCGCCCTTTTACCAAAGCACCCTTCTTATATCCTCTTTAGATAGAAATATTTATGTCTAACCCATCATTTTATGGTGACAAATGGCATGTTTATTGGATATGTTAATGTTCACATGTGAAGGGCGCATCAGCTTTTTGCATAGAATCCAATCCAACAGCATATTTCATATCTATCGATTGTCACATTCTGGCCATGTGGTCAGAGGATATTCTTGATAAGAAAATATGATGTATCACCTTAGAGTAGGGTTTCAATTTGTGCTTTTCTGTCTTAGCT
Organism: uncultured Saprospiraceae bacterium; assembly: GCA_938002665.1. Taxonomy (GTDB): domain Bacteria; phylum Bacteroidota; class Bacteroidia; order Chitinophagales; family Saprospiraceae; genus RFSX01. Next base: position 7,394 of record CALLAE010000130.1, read on the forward strand.
CTGGATTATATAATCCTGCTAATGCTGCTATAATAATCGATAGTATTATAGAGACAGAAGAGTTGTGTGACCTATCTAATGGTACTATTACGATAATAGCTACTGGTGGCAGCTCTACTTTGAGCTACTCTATAGATGGAGGAATTTCCTACCAGTCTAGCAACTTTTTTGATGGGCTAGAAAGTAATGACTACTTAATTATAGTATCAGATGGTACTAATTGCACAGAAGTCCAGACAGCACAAATCACCAGTGCTACTACTCCCAGGATAGATTTAGAATATGACTGTTCGCAAGGTGCAAACTTAGTAGATATCGATTTGATACCTTTTGATTCAGGTGTCCCTCCATTTACTTATCAGTGGACTGGACCTGATGGAAATTATAGTACCGAAGACTTATCATTAGTGCCCCCTGGTGAATATACCATAATACTTATTGATAGAGATGGCTGTCATGTTGACTCCACCTTCACCATACCCATATGCTGTGCTCTGAACTTAAATAACGACATAGAAACTAAAGTATATAATTGTTTTGCTGACTTTATACCGGTCGGCAATTTGACGTTTGACACCTTGAATCTTCAGGACAAGATTACAAACCTAGACAAGCTCTTAGGAATCACTCTCAGTCAAGAACCTTGTAATGATCTAGATATTAGCATAGTCACAGAGACTAATTCACCTTCTGATTGTTCGGAACCTTTAATAATAAAACAAAAAGTAGAAATATCTGACGGTACAGAATCAGTACAAGTGACCCAGACTAATGAGATTACTCACCACAAGTTAAGTAATCTAGAGCCATCAATTGTTTGCCCTGATGATCTATTCATCACAACTGATGAAAATAGTGCTGATAGGATTAACTCATGGTTAAACTCATACGGTACGGTGGATAATTGTTCAGAGCTTACTGTGATTAATAATTTTCAGCCGTCTATGATGGAAGCATATTGTCCAGATATAGCTGAAGTGAAATTTACGGCAACAGATAATTGTATGAATGCCTTTTCATGTAAAGCAAATATTCATATAGGTGACGAGAACATACTCAGAATAACTTGTCCTGAACAAATCGAACTAGGCTGTACTTCTCTTAACCCTGATTCATTGATTTATAGGGTTTTGGATTCTATGACGATCCTGTCTGAAAATCCTTACGAGGTAGAGCATAGCTATTCGCTTGATATCTATGAGATAGGTTGTGACTTTGTGTACACTTTTGATGCTGAGGTTACGATATATGATCTATGTGAGCAAGAGGCAACTTGCAGTGTGAGAGTTGATGTAGGACCAGAAGCGTTTGTGTATATACCTAATACTTTTTCTCCTAACCTTGGAGAAGTGAATAAGCTAACTGTGTATGCAAATTCTGTAATAGAAGAAATAGAGGTTTTCCGCATTTACAACAGGTGGGGACAAACTGTATATGAAAAATATAACTTCCAGGCCAACGATGAGTCGATGGGTTGGGATGGCAATATAAATAACGAAGCTGATGACATGGAGGTCTTTACCTATTACGTCATCTGCATGTCTGTTACTGGTAGAGAGTTAAAGTACGCTGGTAACCTTACCCTTTTAAAATGAATTCAGATAGAATAATTAAGGCAATGAAAAATATCACCACAATTTTGAAAACCCCAAATTTTCAAATGATGAAGCTAAGCCAAAGAACTTATTACCAAATAGTAATAGGGATTTTTGTTTTAATGGTTTCTCTACCTATTGCACAAGCCCAGACCTTCGAGTTAAGTAAAAGTGTGAGTACCACCTCGCCCAATGCTGGAGAAGCATTCACTTATATAATCGATGCCTCTTGTAGTAGTAATACCAGAGATTGTGAGTCAGCAGTGATTACTGATTGCCTAGATGATGAATTGGAATTTCTAGGTGTAGGTAGTGTACCTGCAGGAGTTATATATATGGGTTATGACGCTGCGACACATTGTGTCTCTTTCGAGTTTGATGCCACA
>CALLAE010000131.1 GCA_938002665.1 uncultured Saprospiraceae bacterium
TAATCTCCTATGTAGATGATACTGATGACCAGAGCTAATAAGTTAAATCCTTTTCTCATGGATAATCTAGTTTGTTTGCTAAAATAGGAAAAAGTAAAATGAGAACTTTGAGGCTACTTATGATTTGACCTACTTATCTTAGACTCATACTAAATACAGAGCAACTGTGGCCTACGACGAATATCAAGCAGATAGAATACACCAAATCCTGAAAGCCCATAATGCTAATTACTTTGCTAAAAAGATGATGGGCGGCCTAGTCTTTATGGTGAATGAGAAGATGGCTTGTGGTATTCATTTTGATAAACGACAAGAACAAGATCTCCTTATGGCCCGTATAGGAGAAGAGGCCTCAGTGGCTGCTCTTAAGAGACCTGGCGCTCAGCCGATGGCCTTTACTGGCAGAACAATGAAAGGTTACGTCTTTGTGAGTCCTGACGGCTACGATACAGATGAGGACTTAGAATACTGGGTAGGACTCTGTTTAGATTTCAATCCCTTTGCTAAGGCAAGTAAAAAAAGAAAGAAGAAACCGAAAGCCTAAATCATTATGGCCATATAGCACTGTCGGTTCTTTTACATTTGGTTTCTTAGTCCAATTCATTTCGTTACTATTCTTCAAAACAACTATCATGTTGTCAAAATAGAGAATGCCACTAATAATTTTGTCAAGAGAACCAAAGCAGCTACAGACAAAACTATATTCTTTTCTTGAAGCTTTTTCAGCCAAACAAACACAGATTTCAGTTCGCCTATCCTTAAAATGTCAAGCGCTTGTCTTTGCCCAAAGACAATAATATTCTAAATTTCACCTTATAAGCCATTAAAAAATTTCTATCCCAAGAATTTTTTACCCTAAAAATTTGGCATGACTAGACTCTATTTGCTTTTGACCTTGTTTTCAGCTTTGACTATAATGAGCTGCTCCAGTACCCTTGATTTAGTTACTAACGTAACTGTAATCGATCACTCCTCATGCGAACCAGATGCTGCGGCACTTATAAAACTAGAGGCTACTGGAGGCGCCACTCCCTATGTATATACCTTATGGGATGTAGCGAATAATGAAATGATTCTAAGTGAGAAAACAGATGAAGGCGTAATAATGATTGGGAAAAAAGACTTGCGCTCTATAGATTACCGCTTTGTCCTTACTGATTATGATGGAAACAGAATCGAAGAAGATTTTCAGATCAAGCCAGAAGGAAGCTCAGAAATATCTAGCCAGCTCATAATGGAAAACGAACAGTACTCTGTAACCCCAGAGAATATTGAAATCCAACTCATGAAAGTAGGTTCAGAAAGTGTTCTGGAAACCACTTATACAGATAGTGAGGGTAGATATGCTTTCAGAGAATTGCCTGCAGGAAACTACACTATAGAAGTGATCCTTCATGAAAAATATGATGACTTTATCCTGATGCCCAAAAATCCAGACACAAGGATTAGAATCCAGCATGGGACCCATATCACAAGACCTTTTGCCTTAGCTTGCAACGAAAACTTCGAAGCGAATTTAATAATTACTAACTAGATTCTATAGTCCTCTAGTAGGCCTAATTTGGTTTTGTCTTCTCCATTGAGGGCGATGACCTCAAAGCGTATGTCTCCCGTATCGTATATATGGGTGAGCACAATGTTATCATTTAGACCCCCGCCCATACCACTAGCAATGAGAGTGACATTGTCCAACTCTTCATACATTAAAGCGCAGCCATTCTCAAAAGCTCCTAAATCACCAGCATAGATAAAGACCTGCTGATCAAATTGGCTGAGCATCGGTACAAACGCTTTAAAGAAATCTGATTCTCCTACTTTGCCCTCTAAAGAATTAGGTGGGCAGCCATCATACTTTGTGTTTGGCTCGTACCATAACAGCTGATGACAAAAGATGAACACTTTATCCATACTGGTAAGAGTAGAATCTATAGTCGCTTTTATTTCAGAAATTTTCTCTGGTGTAACCTTCCAGTTTGTAGTAGTGGTTTCTAGAATGACAAAGAGATCCCCGTTACGATTAAAATTAAAATTAGTCGCTCCATTATAATTTTTATAGAGGTTAATATCTCCTAAGTCATGATTGCCAGGCGCAATATAAGTTTCTGCATCCAGCAGAGCTAATTGCTCTTCCAACTCAGTCCAGTTCTCCTCAGTGGACTTCAGCACTACATCTCCTGTAAAAACCCCAAGCTCCAGATCCTCTAGTTCATTCAGATAAGGATAAATATCAGCCAGCGGCGGGTGCACACCTACATTATCCACACCAGGCTTTCCATAGGCATGTCCAGCCACAAAAAACGAGTATTCTATAGATGGCTCCTCCTCTACATCAATACTATCATCCGCACAGCCAATGAAAAAGAGCGCCCAGCCTAAGCCGATCAGGAGCCATTTGATATAATTTAGTTTATTCATTATCTCTCAAGGTCTAATATCAATGCAATATGGTAATTTGAAAACTTATCCTGTACATATTTCCTATCTTAGAAAAATGAACTCCTTTCGCCTACTCTTTTTGTTATTGGTTTTGCCTCTCGTTGTAGAGGCCCAAAAGGAAGACTACAACTGGGTATTTGGAGCTATTAATATAGTAGACTACGATAATCCTGACAGTGAATGGGGCGAAGGGGCAATTCCAACAATTCTCACTTTTAACACTGACCCTCCTTCCTTCTTTCAGTCTAGGGAGATAACGTTAGATATGAATTATACAAATTGTACTTACAGTAATGCTGATGGGCAATTATTACTGTACAGTAATGGGATGAGTATTCACGGCTTTGATCATGAGCCCATAATAAATGGTGATACTATTTCCTATGGCCCAGTATGGAATACTTTTGTTTCTACAACGGATATAGGAACAAATGAACCTAGAGGTTTTAGGCTTGTGGATGGTGCTGTGTTTTTTAAACAGCCAAGTTCAGATGACATCTATATTTTATATACCAATTTTGAAAGAGCAGTTGTCAATAACGATGGGATAAAAGAGCTTAGATACGGATCCATATCAATCGATGAGGATGGTGTCGCTGATATATATGAGAAAGATCAGGTATTTGCAGATTCTGTCAAGTCAAGTGGTCTCATAAAATGTGCGCAACATGCCAATGGAAGAGATTGGTGGTTGGTTCAGTATTTCGACAATAGGATGTTGATTTATTTAGTAGATCCTACTGGTATATCTTTATCTCATACACAAGAGATCTCCTTTACCTTGCAAACAAATAAAAGTGGTAGAACAGCTTTCAGTCCTCAGGGTGATCAACTGGCTACCTACAACTTTAGTATAGATGACTTAGGCTCTGAGTTTGTGATAATGGATTTTGATCGCTGTACTGGACTGGTGTCAAATGAAAGGATAAAATATCGCCATGATAATGGTTATGCTTTTTTTAGTAATGGTGTAGAATACAGCCCATCTGGACAATATTTATATCTTACAACTCTAGATACTGTCTATCAGTATGACACCTGGCAAGATGATATATTTGCAACGGAACAAGTTGTTATGGTTTGGGATAGTACTTACAGCATACCCCCTAACTCCCCAGATGGAATTATAGGTTCTAGACCTAATCATTTTAATCAATTACAGAGAGGACCTGATAACAAAATATATATTGCTGGAGGTGCGCAAGGATATACGATGCATATTATACATAACCCAGATGAGCCAGGATTAGATTGTAGGCCAGAGAATATTGCGATTATACTGAATACTTTCTACTTATGTACCATGCCCACCTTTAATACCCTCCGCCTAGGCCCACTAGATGGGAGCCCCTGCGACACTTTAGGCCTAGACAACCATCCCGTCTCTCGTTTCCGCTACGAGCAGGATACACTAGACTACTTGTCTATAGACTTTGTAGATCTTTCGTATTACGAGCCGACCTCATGGGAGTGGGACTTTGGAGATGGGAGCAGCTCTACCCTACGCTACCCCTTTCATGCTTATGCAGAAGACGGTGCCTATCGCGTATGTCAGACAGTGAGTAACCAGTATAGTACAGATACCAGTTGTGATACTTTATATCTAGGTGTATCTTCTTTATCAGAAACAGAACATGAGAGACATATTACTGTCTTTCCTAATCCAGTAGAGGATGTGACAAGAGTGGCTTTTCATGATTATCTGCCTCAGGATGCGAGTATCAGATTGTATGACCAGTCTGGTATTCTAAAAAGAGAAATGACTTTAACTGGTACAACGACCTTAATAGATTTGAGTGGTCTTAGTTCAGGCATTTATCTGTATGAGATTTTTGATATGGGAGAGCGGATAGCGAGTGGTAAAGTGGTGAAGGCGGATCACGGATTTTAGAACGCGGAGCATAGTGCGATCACGGATTTAGTAGGATTATTCGGATTGCACGGATTTTTGGACACTGGTCCATTTTACTGCACAAAATCTGTGTCATCCTGTAAATCCGTTTAAATCCGTGATTCGTGTTTTTTGCTTAATTTGAGAGGCATAAAATCTGTGTCATCCTGTAAATCAATTTAAATCCGTGATTCGCGTTTTTTGAGGAGACAGTACAACAGCGC
>CALLAE010000132.1 GCA_938002665.1 uncultured Saprospiraceae bacterium
TACTAGACAGAATGCAGATAAGCCTAGCAAGCCTTCAGACTTTGATATCTATGTGGCCACTCAGAAAAACTATAGAGAAGTAGTAAAACAAAGAAGTGTCAATGAGTATCGCGTTTTCTTTGAAAAGGAATATTTAGAGAATTAGAACTTTTTGATGCCTCTAAGGCATCGCAACAGGAGATTTAGCCGTATCAATGTGTATACAGATTAACAAACGCTAACTATTACACAATGAATACCAACGTAATCTTTGCTCTATTACTGGCACTAATTCTAATCTCTTGTTCAGATGAATCACCAGTCTGTACCGAAAAAGCCTATGGAGAAGCCTTCCCTATTTTAGCAGGAGAAAGCTATTGCTTTGAAGATGATACGGAACTAAATGTTGTTTCTCTTAACAATGAGTTTTGTCCTTGCAATATGCAATGCTTTTGGGAAGGTCAGATGACCATCAATATGGAATGGGCTATGTCAGATGGCACTGTGATAGAATATCTACATAACACAGCAGAGCAAATCGAAAATGAAGTCTTACCTGGCGGTATTGTAGTGAGTTCTCAGGAAGATGCTTTTTCCTTAGAAGAAGACTGCTCAGACGCTAATCCTAGCCCAGCAATAGTAGAAGCGACGATTACTGTCTCTAAATAGATAGTGAGCTCTGCAACTAAGAATTAATGAAATCAGAACTAGCCGTTGATAAGGTTGTCTAGGTCTGGACAGTTTAGATAACCTTCTTCTACTTTTATAAAGGTAGAGCGGAACTTTTCATCTATCCAGTTAGTGAAATATTCATTTTTCTTACTCTCTTTAGCATAGCGCTGAATCTTAGAATAGTCTTCATCCAGATTGGCGATATGAGGTTTTGTCTTAGAGATAAGTTTTACGATTCTGTAGAAAGTCTCACCAGTAGGGTAGGGATATTCTAGAGGTTCCGTAATCTGGCCCACTTCTAGTTCTTCTAGTGCGATGTAGATATCATATGACAATTCTGCTGTTTCGAAAGTCGTCTTTCCTGTCTGCGGATTTTGTACCAGCCCATTGTTGTGATAGCTTGCAACCTTCTCGTAGGAGTGAGCTTTGACGGCTTTAGAAAAAGTGATTTCTTCTCTTTCTAGCTGCGCCTTGATGGTATCTAATTTTTCGATGGCTAGAAGATTGTCATTTTCGGTTATGTCGGGCTTTACAAGAATATGTCTAAGATTAATTTTGTTACCTCTTCTGTCTAGCAGTTGTATGATATGGAAGCCAAATTCTGTTTCTATCGGTTCTGATATTTCTCTCTTCTCTAGGCTGTAGGCAGCTGCCTCAAATTCAGGCACAAAGGTTCCGCGCTCAGCATACCCTAGATTGCCACCTTGGGCACCAGAGCCTGGGTCATCAGAATGGATCTTAGCTAGCTCTTCGAAAGTAGCTTCCTTGTCTAAGATCTGCTTTCTGAGTTTCAATATCTTTTTTAACGACCTAGCTCTTTCTTCTTCATTGACTTCTGGCTTAGCTACTATTTCCATCATCTTCACTTCTGCATTCAGGTAGGGCAAGCTATCCTTAGGTATAGAATGATAAAATTCCTTTACTTCCTTAGGTGTAATATTCACTTCATTGAGTATGCTCATTTGCATTCTTTCTGCAAGCATTTGTTGAGTGAGGTCTTCCTTGAGATTAGCTCTCATTTCTGGCACTTTCATACCATAGTATTCTTCAAAGAAAGCTTCATCACCATTCATCTGTCGGAGTACCTGATCTATTCTGAAATCAAGATTGCTTTCTATCTCTTCATCTGACACCTCTACACTATCTAGCTTAGCATGGTGTACGATCAGTTTTTGACCGATGAGACTTCTGATGATGTTGCATTTCATATCAGGATCTGCAAAGCCCGCCTGCTCAGCACTATAGCTATACTGGCTCTCTACATCTGAGAGGAGGATGGTTTCGGTGCCTACTTTAGCGATAGCTCTATCTATGAGTAATCTCTCTTGCGCTGTGATGGTGCTGCATAGAAACAATGAAAGGATAACTGGGAAATAATGCATACTGATATATTTAGTGCTAATTGTTGTTAATATGAATGTTCTTACTCTGGATATTATTTTGATAAAGTGTTTTTTTCCATTCTTTTAAGAAATGAACGGACTTGTCATGCAGTATTCTTTGCTTTACTTCTGGTATAGTCAGTTCCGCAGGTTCTGGTGAGCCCGCTTTTCTGTATTCCAAAATTTTAAGTAATAACTGCTCTCCATCTTGCGCCAGACTGTAAGCTTCTGTTTTTGAATAATTTATTTTCTTTTGAAGAGTAGATGGAGTAATGTTATTAAACTCAGAAGCGTGGTACCATTTGTCCAGCTCCAGCAGTGCTAGCCCTCCTATCTGATTAACGTAGAAATCTAGTGCGGGAAGATCTTCTGTCTTCCAGATTGATTTCAAGGTGTCATTATAATCGGTCTCATTTATTTTTACAAACAAGAATCTTAGGCATGGTTCTTCCAGTACATGCTGCATGGTGGAGTCACTCAGGGTAGCCGCCAGTTCACTGTCAATATTTATGGTATCTAGTTCTTGCAATTTGATTTTTTCTAACTCATGTATGTATAAGGACTTCTTATATTTTTCTACTAGGGCATTAATATTGGATTCTTGCTTAACTTTCTTTTTGGCTTCATTATATAGTATTTCTGACATTACCCAGTTGTCCACATACTTATCTATGATATGAGCAGAGTCGATACTATTAGTAGCTGAGCTAAGAACAGCGTTCAGTTCTGACTCATACAACTTGTTGCCAAAGGCCGAGGCCAATTCTTCCCCACCGCCTACCTGTGACTGACATCCCCAGATGAGCACTAGGCTTATATGTATCGCGATGAGGGTTTTCAAATAAGGTCTGATTAGCGTATCAGAGATTTCAGTACTTTTTCATCCACCTTTATTGCATGATCTTTTTTGAGTTGTTCCACCCATGCTTTTTCTAAGTGATCTTGGTAGTCTGCAATAACGTACCCTCTAGCTTCTTTAAGTGTTTTCTGGCCAGGTGGTAGCGAGGAGACATATCCATAGAAGTGACCCTTCTTATCATATTGCTTGGTAATAGCAGATACTTTTCCAGGCTTATTGTCCATGGCTGATATTTCAGGTGCAGCAGCCTCTAGGATCTCTTCCGTTACTTTTAATTTGATGTTTTCTTTTGTGCTGTACTTTTCTAGGAATTTATCCATGCCTTTCTTTTTAGCATAAGTGTAAGCTTCCTCTAGTGCCATTTTACTTTTAGCATCTATCTCCACTTTTTTGGTCTTTACACGTTCTGGCCACATATACTTTGAGGCATTTTTATCATAGAAAGCTTTGAGTCCTACTGAGTCCTGAGAAGCTTTATCCCACACTTCATTTTTAGTTATTTCAAAGAGGAGTATACCTTCTCTGTACTCTCTCATTAGTGCTTTGAAGTCAGGGTATTTGTTTTCAAGGTTAGACTCCTCGTACGACATAACCTGTTCTTTGACATAGGCATCGTACAAGATGCTAGCCGCTTCAGCTAGTGGTTTTGTTTTTGAAAACTTAAGGCGCTCTCTCACATTGGTTTTCATATATGTAACAAAATCATTCAGCGTATAATCTTTTTTGGCTAAGCTGAAAAGCACCTTATCCATGCTGCCATAGTTCTGGGGTTCCCATTTGTAACTATAGAAGCTGTCGTCTAGTTTATTATAAAGAGGAATGAGTAGACTTCTATTTTCTGAAAACTGCGCTTCAGCTTTTACATCTTCTATCAGTTTCTGCTCTGCTATTTTGAATCGGTCATTATTATTGATGCGAGATTCGATTCTTTTCTTTGTTCTTTTCTTGTCCTTATTATCTCTTTTAGATATTCTCTTAATGATGTGATAACCTACAGAGGTTTCTATCGGCTTGGTATAGGTGTTGTCATCTGTAAGTGCAAAGGCTGCATCTTCAAAAGCGATTTCATATTGGTTAACACCAAAGAAACCTAAGTAGCCACCTTTTTGTCTCGTCTTGTTATCATCAGAATACTTAGAAGCTAATGATTCGAAATTTCTACCACTATTGAGCTGTTGGTACACAGAATCTATTCGCGCCTTAGCATTCTCTACAACTTTTGCCTTCTTCGTTTTTCTGACAAGGATATGAGCGATTTCCATCTCTCCTCTTGCAGGTCTTACATCAGTGACTTTGACTATGTGGTAGCCCATCTTGGTCTGGAAAGGTTCAGAGTATTCTCCTTCTTTGGTATTATACATGGCATTTTCAAATTCATAAAAGCCATCAGGAAGTGGCGCTGTATAATACCCCAGTCGACCTTTGTTTTTTGCAGAGACTTTGTCATGCGATAGCGTCTGTGCCATCATGCCGAAAGCAGCCCCTTTGTTTTCATTCAGCTTGTTATAGACATCGGTTATTTTTTGTTTCGCAATTTCTCCTTGCTGCACTGTAGAGTTAGGCCCACATTCGACAAATATGTGACTGACTTCTCTGTCTTCTGCATATCTGTCTACGACCTCTTCTATGAGTCTTTCTGCGATTTCTTTATCCTTGAGATAGGTTGCTGCTAACTGCTTACGGTAGCCCTCGAGTTCTTTTTGCAAAGTCTTTATAGTATCTAGCCCTTGTTGTCTAGCGCGATGAACCTTCAGCTTAAATTTCTTGTATAGCTCTAGGTACTCATCTATGCTTTCTTTGGAATAATCGGCCTTATCCGCATTATTTTTTTCATAGATGTATTTGAATTCTGAAAGGTGGACCTTATCATCACCTACACTGAATAAGACAGCATCTTTGTTTTGACCAAAGAGTAGGCCTGCTTGTAAGAGACATAGGGTAATTAATATCTTTCTCATTTATCCGGTTTTTACTTTAATTATCAGGGAGTTATCCCAATTAATCGGCTGCAAAAATAACAATTACAAGCTTGTTAGACTGATTGTAAAGGAGAGTAGAAGTATTTAAGACAATTTTAAAACAAAAAGACAAGCTATTCGTAGATATAGCTACGCTTTATTCGGGGGGCGAGACGGCTTATTATCTCATAAGTTATTGTATTGCAGGCCTTTGCGATGTCCTCTAGTGGCAGTTCTGGTCCGAAAATCATCACATCGTCCCCTAACTGAACCCCTGTTTCTGAGCCTAAGTCTATCATAGTCACATCCATACAGATATTACCGATGGTGGGATAGCGCTGATCTCTTATCTGAAACTGCAAGTTGCCATTTCCGCCGTTTCTCAGCAGCCCATCTCCATAACCGATGCTGATGACCGCTATTGTCGTATCTTTTTCGGCCTTCCCACTTCTGCTGTAACCTGTGGTCTGCCCTTTCTTTAGGGGCTTCAGTTGGAGGACTTTTGCCTTCAGCGTATGGGCTTTTGTCAGTTGGTCTTTTACCAGTCCCGCCTCATCTATGCCATAGAGCCCTAGCCCTAGTCTCACCATATCATATTGCATGGTAGGAAAGCGGAGGATGCCTGCCGAATTCAGGATGTGCTTGAGTGGTAATTTGTTTTCGAGATCTAGGCCTGCCACTAACTTATCATAGGCCATCTCAAAGCGCACAAACTGCTCTTGCGTAAACGCATCCAAAGCCGCACTTTCAGAGCCTGCAAGATGAGAGAAAATAGAAGCGATCTCAAGGTAGGGTGCCGCCCGTAGCTGTGCTACCAGGTCGTCTAGCTCTGATGTCAGAAAACCTAAGCGGTGCATACCAGTATCTATCTTCAGATGTATCTTCAGTGGCTTAGCGAGCTGTTGCGCATGGGCTAGTAGTTTTTTGAGAATAGGAAAACTGTAGACTTCGGGTTCCAGTTCGTAGTTCCACAGTTGGGTGAGATTTTCAGTTTGGATATTGAAAATCATGATGGGAAGTCGGCAAGCTTTTTTTCTGAGTTGGATGGCTTCATCTATCAGTGCCACTCCTAGGTACGCAACTTTTTGCTCTTCTAGAAAACGTACCATTTCGGTACTCCCACTGCCATACGCTTCTGCTTTTACCACAGCCATCAGTTTAGTAGAAGATTCCAGATGCTTACGATAGAAGTTTAGATTATGAGTGATAGCGGAAAGATTGGTTTCTAGTGTGGTCTGATGGACCTGCTCCGCTAGTTCATTGAAGAGGCGTTCCAGTTTGTACTTTCTCGCCCCCTTGATAAGAATGGTAGCGGAGGTCAGTCGGTCAAAGTTGTAGCTTACTAGACAAGATTCTGTACTATCATAAGCTTTTGTCTTTATAGTGCTGGGCCATTTTTGTTCTGGCATGCCTATCGTGATCAGTTCGTCTATGCCTTTCTGACTGAGGAGTTCTGCGAGCAGCTGGTAGTTGTCAGGCCTCGCATTCTGAGAATCAAAAGCAGAGAGGAAAACTATTTTTTTTCCAGTGGATAGCGACTCCATTTTTTCTAGTGCCAGTTGCAACGACGCAAGATCTAGAGAGTAGCTATCATTTATCAGCATACAGTTATTGATGCCTTTCTTTATTTCTAATCTATTAGGTAGAGGAGACAAGCGCGAGAGGACAGTCTGTATTTCTTTTTCACTCCAGTTGTCTAGTATCAGATAGCTGATGACATGGAGGGCATTTTCACAGAAGTCTTTATTGGTAAACGGAATCTGTAACTGGAATTGTTCTGAGCCATGCTGTAGACGGACAGCAGTATTGTCTTTGTTTTGAGTGGTTTCCGAGAGGACGATGTCGGCATCTGGCTGTCTCCCCCAGGAAACAGTTTTAAGAGGATAGACCTCTTGCATGAGCTGGTCTACTAGCGGCATATCTTTGCAATACAGGATGAGCGGGGTATCCTTAAAAAGTAAGAGCTTCTCTCTCAGCTTCTCTTCTTCCGAACTAAAACCTTGGCTATGGGCATCTCCTATATTAGTGAGTATGCCTAAGTCGGGCTGGATGATAGCTGCCAATTTGGACATTTCGCCAGTGGTGGATATTCCTGCTTCTATCAGGGCCAGCTGCGTGCTGCTTTCCAGTTGCAAGACAGAAAGAGCGACACCGAGTTGAGAATTAAAACTCAATGGACTCTTGCCCACTTGGTACCTATGCTCTAAGGCTTCCGCTAGCCACTCCTTGATAATGGTCTTACCGTTACTGCCAGTAATGGCGATGGTAGGGCAGGTAAGGCTTGCCCTGTGATGGCCTGCCCACAGCTGTAAGGCTCCTAAGCTATCTCGGCATAAGATAAAATTAGCCTCAGGGTAGGCTGCTACATCCAGCTCTTTGGAGACTATAAAATGTCGAAGCCCTTTCTTATAGGCGTCAGGAATAAAACTATGACCATCCTTATGAGCGCCGGGAAGGGCTATAAAAATTGACTGCTCTGCATAGCTGACTTTCCTAGTGTCATAGATGATATTGGAGATAGTGGCAGGGTAGGGTTGCTTATTCAGAAAGCGCCCCTCTACTAGCTCAGAGATATGTTCTATGGTATAGCTCATGAAAGCGGCGCTGCGCTATAAGTCGAAACCGATATCGGTTCTATAGTTCATGCCGTCGAAGTGAATTTTAGAGATATTCTCCAGCGATTTTTTTACGGCTTTTTTGTGGTTTTTAGCGAGGGAGGTGACGGCGATGACTCTGCCGCCATTTGTCACCGTGTTATGGCTTTGCTTTTTTGTGCCCGCGTGAAAAGCGATAGAGCCTTCCATGCTCTGGTCTATGAGGATCTCTTTGCCTTTAGGATAAGAACCGGGGTAGCCTTGTGAGACGAGCATGATAGTGGCGGCTGTTTTTTTGCGCATTTTGACTTTGTAATCAGCGAGGCTGCCGTCGTGCATAGCTGCAAAGAGTTCTAGCAGGTCGCTCTTCATACGTGGGAGGATGACTTCTGTTTCTGGGTCCCCGAGTCGGCAATTGTATTCTATCACATAAGGCTTGCCTTTGACTAAGATGAGTCCCAGAAAGATGAAGCCCTTGTAAGGATACTCCATTATTTTGAGCCCTTCTATTGTCGGTTCTATGATGTCTTCTTTTACTTGCGCCATCAGCGCCTCGTCTACAAATGGTACAGGAGAGATAGCGCCCATGCCACCAGTGTTGAGCCCCGTGTCACCTTCTCCTATTCTCTTATAATCTTTGGCGATGGGTAGGACTTGGTAGGATTTTCCATCTGTAGCCACAAAGACAGAAAATTCTATTCCATCCATAAACTGTTCTATCACGACCGTCTCAGATGCTGCGCCAAACTTCCCTTCTATCATGGCCTTCAGTTGTCGCTTGGCTTCTGCTTTGTCTTCTAAGATGAGAACGCCTTTGCCTGCAGCAAGGCCATCTGCCTTAAGGACGATATTTCCTTTTTGCTTGTCTATAGTTGCATAGCCTTCTTCTAGGTTGGCCTTAGTGATGTCTACAGAAGCAGCAGTAGGAATATTGAAAGATCTCATAAAGTCATTAGCAAAAGACTTACTGCCTTCTAGCTGTGAAGCTACCTTAGACGGGCCGATAACTTTTACCTTATGCTTTGCGAAGTGATCATAGATACCTTTCACGAGAGGTGCCTCAGGACCCACGACCAGAAAATCTATCTTATGTCTGTCTACATATCTTTCTATAGCCTTAAAATCTAGGATGTCTATGGCGATATTAGTACCGACTTCTGAGGTGCCAGCATTACCAGGGCCGATATATAATTTTTCACAGAGGGGGCTCTGTGCTATTTTCCATGCGAGGGCATGTTCCCTTCCTCCACTACCTAATATGAGTACCTTATGCATAGTCTGATTATGAGGCGCAAAAATAGTTAATTCTGACGTGGGGGAGGGAAGTGTGAGGGCTTGTTGTGAGTGGGTAAGGTCAGCTGAAGTCTCATAGATTCCGTTGACAGATTTGACCAAACTACCAAACCTGATGTTGATAACCTTTCCTGGTTATTAAATAAATGTAACAATATTTGCTTCGATCACTGAAGCGGACCAGAACGGTACTTGTCAACCCATTTGTAGAGAGCTGTCTCGCTTATGTCATACAGTTTTGACATCGCACTTATGCTCATACGGCCAGTCTCATACATCTGGACCTTGTTGATCTTGAAACTTTCACTGTAAACTCTCCTTGGTTTCTTTTTCATCTTAAATTGAATTTATGGAAAGTTCTCAACACCTTTTGATGTCAACCTATTCTATGAGACTTCAATCTATTCCCACCCACCACCCTATGGTGTTTCAAATATTTACCAGTATCCTTGATTACTGGCATTTATTAGATTTCTAATATTTGCCAATTTACCCTATCTTTGGCATAAATTAGGTAATCATGCCGAAGATTTTTGAACATAGATTAATCGAGGAATTCAAGGAAAGGGACGCATTCTCAAGAGATGAGCTATATGATTTCTATAGATATTTTGAACCAAACCTCAAAGAAGGAACACTTGGATGGAGGATCTATGATCTAAAGAAAAAGAACATCATTAAAAGCGTGAAAAGAGGATGGTATGCCATAAGCTACAAACCCAATTATAAACCTCAAATATCAACAGAACTCCTTAAACTAAGTAGAGCAACAAAAGAATACTTCAATGATATAAAGTACTGCCTCTGGGAAACATCTTGGTTAAATGAATTTCTTCAACACCAATCCAGTAAAGAAATAATCATAATCGAAATAGAAAAAGGATTTGAACAAGACCTCTATTACCGACTAAAAGATAAGTTCAAATATGAGCTATATCTGAATCCCTATGAAAAAGAGATCGATCTCTACATAACTGAGAGCACAAAGCCTGTTGTGATCAAAAAGCTAATCACAAGATCGCCATTAACAAAACAAACAATCAAAAAACATAAGATTGCAACTCCACAACTTGAAAAAATTTTAGTGGACTTATTTTCTGACGAAAAACTATTCTACTTCTATCAAGGATCAGAAATGACTCATTTGTTTGAGAATGCCATAAAACAGTATACAATAAATTATACTCGCCTATTTAGCTACGCCAAGCGGAGAGACAGAGAAAGTGAATTAAAATCATTCTTAAACAATAATTTGAATCATCTTATAAAAGATATGATAGAATGATTTCGGAAAAATGCTTCACAAGAGAATGGTTAGATAGTTTCAAAGAACAAAAGCAACATAAGTCAATTCAAGTTGGAATACTTGAACGAATGATTTACGCTTTACACCTATTGGAAAGATTAAAGAATAAAGGCCTTGATTTTACTTTCAAAGGTGGAACAAGTTTAGTCCTACTACTCGATGAAGGAACACGATTTTCAATTGATATAGACATTGTTTGTCAATCGGAACGAAAAGAAGTTGAAAGTATACTTGATGAAATTGTGAAGGATTCAAGATTTGAAAAGTGGGATCATGACGAACATAGGAGCTACAAAGAAGGAGTTCCAAAAGCACATTACAAATTTATTTTCGAATCAGTAGTAAACCCAAAAGTGCCAGGAGGAATTCTATTGGACATACTTATAGAAGAACCAATTTATCCAGAGTATACGGACTCTTCAATTCAGACCAAATGGATAGAAACAGAAAGCGAAACAACGGTACAAACTCCATCGATTGATGCAATTACCGGAGATAAACTAACAGCCTTTGCTCCGAACACTATAGGTATACCGTACTTTAAAGGAGATAGAGATTTTACAACCGAAATTTCAAAACAGTTATATGATCTAAGCAGACTCTTTGAAAATGTATCGAACATGGAAGTTGTTGCAGACAGTTTCCGACTTCATGCAGAACAGGAAATCGGCTTTAGAAAATCAACACAAGAAGGCTATGATACAACGGTGGAAGATGTACTTAATGACACTTTTGAGACTTGTCTTACCATCGCAAGAAGAGAACAAAATCCAGATAAACCTTCAAAGAACAATTTTAAACTTTTAGAGAAAGGTATCAGATCATTTGGTGCTGGCTATCTAATGCAAGGACATTTCAGAATCGAAAATGCCATGGCAGCATCAGCAAGAGTTGCTTTACTTGTAACAAAGATATTAACTGACGATATGAGTCCAATCGATTACTACGATGGACAAGACATCAATGAGCTTACTATAGAGTCAGTTGATTATGCATATCTAAATAAACTTAAAAAGCAACCAGACAAGTCCATCTTTTACTATTGGTATCAGGCAATAACTATATTAAATAAAGAATCAGAATGAGCGAAGAACAGAAAAAACAACTCGAACGACAACTCTGGAATATTGCCAATACACTAAGAGGCAAAATGAATGCCGACGAATTCCGAGATTACATCTTAGGATTTATCTTCTATAAATACCTATCTGAAAAGATGGACATCTATGCCAATAACATTCTGAAACCAGATGGCATTAAGTTTACCGATATAGATGAGAATAAGAAAGAAGGAAACGAATACATCGCAGCCATTAGAGAAGAAGCCTTAGAAAAATTGGGGTACTTCCTAAAGCCATCTGAACTATTCAGCGAAGTAGCGAAAAGAGGCAATTATGATGGCGAGGGCAAACCATTAGTAGCGGAAGATGAGTCAAGTTATGGGTCGGCTTCAAACTTCATCTTAGAAGACCTGCAGAAAATCCTCAACAATGTACAGAACAGTACTATGGGAACGGAGAGTGAAGAAGATTTTGACAATCTCTTCGAGGATATGGATCTCAACTCTACTAAACTCGGTAAGACACCTGAAGCAAGAAACGTAATCATAGCCAAGGTGTTAGCTCACTTGGATAAAATTGACTTTAAGTTAGAAAATACAGAACTGGATGTATTGGGTGATGCCTACGAATATCTCATAGGAAAATTTGCAAGTGGTGCAGGCAAGAAAGCTGGAGAATTTTATACGCCACAAGAAGTGAGCATTGTATTAGCCAAACTTGTAACGACTGGAAAGAAAAAACTGAAGTCCGTCTATGATCCTACTTGTGGTAGTGG
>CALLAE010000133.1 GCA_938002665.1 uncultured Saprospiraceae bacterium
ATCTAGGTGTCAATTATTCTAATATCAAATTTAGTGCTCCGAATATTTTGAGGTAAATAATAGGCTCTTTACATCACGAAAAGCTTAACTTGTAATATGGAAGAATTAGAAATTAACGTAAATGGCAAAGCTGAAATGCTAACCATTGACCCCCAAACGCCGCTCCTGTGGGTACTGAGAGATCATCTAAAATTAACGGGCACCAAGTACGGTTGTGGTATTGCCCAGTGTGGGGCTTGCACGGTGCACCTTGATGGAGAGCCAGCAAGGTCTTGTGTTCTACCCATCGGAAGTATCAAGGACAAAAAAATCACAACGATAGAAGGACTATCAGAAAAAGGCAATCACCCTATACAAAAAGCATGGATAGAACATGATGTTCCTCAGTGTGGTTATTGCCAAGCTGGACAGATAATGAGTGCTGCTGCCTTGTTAAATAAGAACGCAAAGCCAACTGATGAAGATATAGATAATGCAATGAATGGTAATATCTGTAGGTGTGGAACATATTGTCGAATTAAAGCCGCTATCAAAAGTGCGCACTAACTGAACACAAACAACATGAAAAACTCACACAATACTCTAGATAGACGGAGCTTTATCAAATCTTCCACCCTAGCAGGCGGCGGGATGCTATTAAGTTTTAGCTGGTTAGCTTCTTGCAAATCTGACGTGGAAGAGCTCCATAAATTAGAACTCCCTGACCACTGGTATGATTTTAACTCCTATCTCAAAATCGGTAACAATGGGGTTGTTACTATTTTTTCACCCAATCCAGAATTTGGTCAGAACGTCATGACCTCAATGCCAATGATCGTAGCAGACGAACTGGATGTAGCTTGGGAAAACGTCATAGTAGAACAAGCCCCATACAATACAGACAAATTTCCAGGTGGTGCCTTCGGCCAATTTTCTGGAGGTAGCAGAGGTATAATGACAAAATGGAAAACACTGAGAACGGCAGGAGCGAAAGCCAAACAAATGCTCAAAGAAGCTGCTGCGCAACAATGGACAGTTCCTGCTGAGGAAATCAAAACCGAACGTGGTGTTCTATCTCATGAAGCGAGCAATAGGCAAGCAACGTATGGGGAGATGGCCACTGTTGCTTCTACTTTGCCCGTCCCAGAAAATGTCAACTTAAAGCAAGTGCATGAGTATAGCATCATTGGTCATTCCAAAAAAAATGTGGAAGGCAACAACATTGTAACAGGTCAGACACAATTTGGTATAGATTATCATACGGAGGGTATGCTATATGCCATGCCGGTTTTTCCTTCTGCCTTTGGAATGACCTTCGATAGCATATCTAACTCAGAAGAAATAAAGGCGATGCCTGGAATCGTCGATGTTTTTCCTATTTCAACCTACAAAGAAGATTACAAGAGGGGTTACTTTGACACGAATGCATTTCCAGAATTTATTGCGATTGTGGGCGAGTCTACCTGGCAGGTTATGAATGCAAAAAAGAAGGTGCAGGCACTATGGAAGCCTACGGAAGCAAAGACAGCTACCATAGACAGATTTGGAAATGATATTACTGTACATACGCCAGCAGGTCTGGAAGACACAGCTAATCATAACTCCCAAATGGAAACCTTACTTTCTGGAAAATTGAAAATGGTGCGCCGTGATGGTAATCCACAAAAAGCATTTGAAGACGCGGATAGGATTATAGAGCGACATTACAGAGCACCATACTTGGCACATAACTGTATGGAACCGATAAATACTTTTGCCCATGTCACAGAAGACAAAGTAAAGATCATCGGTCCACTACAAGCACCTGGCATCATAGAACCTACTATATCCGCAAGACTAGGAATCCCAGCAGAAAAGATCGATATCGAAATGTCAAGAATGGGCGGTGGTTTTGGTAGACGTGCTTATAGCTCCTACATGGTGGAGGCGGCCTTAATTTCTCAGCAAGTCAATGCACCCGTAAAATTTATGTATTCGAGAGAAGATGATATGGAGAACGGGATTTACCGTCCTACCTACCAAGCCATCTATAGAGCTGCTCTGGATAAAGACAATAATGTCTTAGCTTTGCATATAAAAGCGGGTGGGGTGCCTGAAAGTCCATTATTTGCTAATCGTTTTCCAGCTGGATGTTTTGATAACTATTTGGCAGAGGAATTTTCGATTGATTCTAATATAACTACAGGCGCCTTCAGAGCCCCCCGTTCAAATTTCATGGCAGGTGCAGAACAATCTTTTTTGGATGAGCTGTCAAATGAACTAGGCAAAGACCCCATCCAGTTCAGACTCGATCTGTTGAAAAGAGCCCAAGAAAATCCCGTAGGCGAAAGCAATGATTATGATGCAGACAGATACGCAGGCGTTCTGAAGCTAGTCAAAGAAAAGTCTGGCTGGAATGAAAGAAACGGAAATGAAGAAAGCGAAAATGAAGGAAGCGGGCATGCGGGTAGAGGCGTATCTGCTTACTTCTGTCATAATTCTTATGCAGCCCATGTCCTAGATCTAAGAATCGTCGACGACGAACCGGTCATAGATAAAGTGACCTGTGCAATAGATTGTGGCATCGTGATAAATCCAGATGCAGCCATTAACATGGCAGAGGGTGGCATCATTGATGGCATTGGTAATGCACTGTATGGTGAAATGACCTTTGCTGATGGAAAGCCGCAAAAATCAAATTTTCATCAGTATCGTATGATCAGGATGTCAGAAGCGCCGAAAAAAATAGAGGTCCATTTTGTAAAAAACAACATTGATCCAACTGGCCTAGGTGAACCGCCTTTTCCACCGGTTTTTGGAGCTTTGGCTAATGCCATGTACAAGGCTACAGGGAAAAGATTTTATGAGCAACCATTTTTAAAAGACGGTAATTTGCTGGGGTAAAAGACTTGCTGCTCGCAAGGCCTACCATCCGTTTTAGTAGCGGGAAATATAAAGCATGACACAGATAAAAACTTCGCTCAATAGGCGGTCTTTTCTTAAAACATCCGCAGTTGCGGGCGGAGGTTTAGTGCTCAATTTTTGCTGGTTCACCTCTTGTCAATATGAGTCTGCTGGCATCACTAGTGCAGCAAAAGAATGGTTTGATTTTAATGGCTACCTGAAAATTGCAGACAATGGTCAGGTAACGATTTTGTCTCCAAATCCAGAAGGTGGCCAAAACGTAAAGACTTCTATGCCCATGATAGTAGCTGAAGAATTGGATATAGACTGGAAGGATGTTATTGTCGAACAAGCACCGCTGGATACAGAGTTGTACCAACGCCAGTTTATCGGTGGAAGTAACGCCATACGTTATGGATGGAAAGGACTGAGAATGGCGGGCGCGACTGCTCGACAAATGTTACGACAGGCTGCTGCTAACCTATGGGAAGTTCCTTTAGATGAAGTGCAAACAGAGGCAGGTGTTTTGAAACATGTCGTAAATGGACAAAAGCACAAATCAGTGACCTACGGAGAGATGGCCACTGCAGCTGCCCGACTAGCTATTCCCGAAGAAGTAGCGTTGAAAGATCCTGAAACTTTCCAGATCATTGGTCAGTCCAAAAAGAATGTGGATGGCCACAAAATTGTTACAGGACAGCCGCTTTTCGGCATCGAAACTTATAAAGAAGGCATGCTTACAGCAATGATTGTCCACCCCCCAGCTTTCGGAATGAAATTAAAATCCGTAGATGATTCGGCAATTAAATCTATGCCAGGCATCAGAGATGTTTTCCCAATTAAAGTGCTAGATGATGATTTTGAAAGACAACACTTTGATACCTGCACTTTTCTAGAAGTGGTCGTCATCGTGGGGGATTCCACTTGGCAAGTGATGAAGGCTAAAAAGGCAATCAATGTAGAATGGCAACCATTTGACGGTTACACAGAAGAAAGAACTTTCTGGGGAAAACAAAAACTAAACATAACAATTCCTGCAGGCCTTGAAAACAGCACCGACCACAAAAGGAAAATGGCAGAGAGGGCTGCACAAGCGTCCAAAGTAGTGCGGAAGAATGGCAATCCAGAATCAGCATTTAGCCGCGCGAAAGAAGTCATAGAAAGAACCTATACAGCGCCATATCTAGCACACAACTGTATGGAGCCCATGAATTTCTTTGCTGATGTGCGCAATGGAAAAGCGACACTAATTGGTGGGCTACAAAAGGCAGAACTAACGGAGCAAACCGTGTCTGC
The DNA here is from genome assembly GCA_938002665.1 of uncultured Saprospiraceae bacterium. Classification (GTDB taxonomy): domain Bacteria; phylum Bacteroidota; class Bacteroidia; order Chitinophagales; family Saprospiraceae; genus RFSX01. The sequence continues at coordinate 4,159 of CALLAE010000133.1, forward strand.
TCGTTTGGGCATTCCTATTGAAAACATTGATATTCGGATGACCCGTCTAGGTGGTGGGTATGGCAGACGTTCTTATGCACATTGGGTAATAGAAGCGGCACTTATTTCTCAAAAAATGAATGCGCCGATCAAATTGATTTATTCCAGAGAAGATGATATGACGGGAGGCATCTATCGTCCCACTTATCAAGCTATTTATCGGGCTGCTCTAGATGAGAATAATAGTCTTACCGCTGTGCACATCAATGCAGGTGGTAATTTAGAAAGTCCACTTTATGCAAACCGTTTTCCTGCTGGAGCCGTTGACCATTATCTCGCAGAGAGTTGGACTCTTAATTCGAATATTACGATTGGTTCATTTCGTGCACCCCGTTCAAATTTTATGGCAGGTGCAGAACAATCTTTTTTGGATGAAGTGGCTGAAGCTGTTGGAAAAGACCCCATAGCGTTTCGATTGGAATTAATCGAAAGGGCAAAAAGCAATCCAGTCGGTGAAAAGAATGATTACGATCCAGACAGGTTAGCTGGCGTACTGAAATTGGTACGAGAAAAATCCGATTGGGATAATCCTCCCGCTAATGTTCATAGAGGCGTAGCTGTTTATTTTTGTCATCATTCCTATTCAGCACAAGTCGTGGACCTAAGAATAGTGAACGAAGAACTTGTGATCGAAAGAGTTTGTTGTGCGGTAGATTGTGGTATAATTGTCAACCCTGATGCTGCTGCAAACTTAGCGGAAGGTGCAATAGTAGACGGCATAGGGAATGCATTGTTTGGTGAGCAGACTTTCAAAAACGGAGTGCCCGAAAAGAATAACTTTCATCAATATAGAATGATCAGAATGTCAGAAGCACCAAAGAAAATAGATGTGCATTTCGTTGAAAGTAATATAGACCCGACAGGTTTAGGGGAGCCTACCTTCCCTCCAATCTTTGGAGCACTGGCAAATGCGTTATACAGAGCTACAGGAAAAAGATTTTACGATCAGCCATTTAAATTGTAGTGGTGAATTGGCTTACCTGAACGACATCTGACACGTAGCTATCAGATCATAAAAAATCACTACTTGAAAATGACAGAAAAACTGTACGTAGAGACAAGCATGCATGATCTTATAGTGTCTATCACCAACGATAATATTTTGGCAGATTAGAAAGAAAAGTGAAGATGTTCTGAGCAAAGCTAACATTGAATAGACGATGAAGAATGAGCCATTTAGCATAATTTCATTCATCAATTATGGAAATTATCATAAGTGATATAGACACTTCCCCAGATTCCCTGCTCAACATCTCCATCAATCGCTATATCAGCCTCTGACCCCGTATCAAGATCTCTGATTTCAATCAGATAGATACCGATGACATTGCCGCCACCCTCAGCTGCTCAGCATTAAGCTGAGTAAGCAGTAAAGGGCTGTCCAGGTCATACAATCGCGCTTGGAAATACAACTGCCCGAACACGTCCACAAGAATTAAGACAAGGAGAGTATTTAGATAAAGACTTACAGTGACCCACGTCAAGTCATATACGCTACTTTTTACAAACTTATAGACCTATTTCGCCCATACCCAAACACTATTATCTACTCATTCCTTTTCTACCCAGCGTTTATTTATCTTCGCCTCCAATCTGAGCTCAAAATGGAAAAGAAACTTTTTTTACTTGATGGACATGCCCTAGTCTATCGAGCGCACTATGCTTTTATCAATAGGCCCCTCATCAATTCTAAGGGCATCAATACTTCTGCCATCACTGGTTTTGTCAGATCACTGTGGGATATCTTACAAAAGCAAAAGCCGACCCACATCGCTGTTGCCTTTGACCCACCAGGCAAAACGTTCAGACATAAAATGTATGAGCCATATAAGGCAAATAGAGATGCTACACCTGAAGATATCACGATAGCCTTCCCCTATATCAGAACGATCGTAGAAGCCTTTAATATTCCGATCATACAAGTCGATGGCTACGAGGCAGACGATACAATAGGTGCTATTGCTAAGCAAGCCGAAAAAGAAGACTTTAAGGTGTACATGGTCACGCCGGATAAAGATTATGCCCAACTGGTGTCCGAAAATATCTTTCTATACAAGCCTGCTAGATTCGGCAACGGGATTTCTATCCTAGGAGTGCCAGAGGTGCTGGAGAAATGGGATATCGAAAATGTCTTACAGGTCATAGATGTGCTAGGCCTACAAGGGGATAGTGTAGATAACATCCCCGGCATCCCCGGCATTGGTGCCAAGACAGCTGTCAAACTACTCAAGTTGTACAACTCTGTAGAGGGCATCATAGCAAATGTAGAAGAGCTCAAGGGTAAGCAAAAAGAAAACATCATCAACTTTACAGAACAGGGACTCTTATCCAAGAAGTTGGCCACGATAGATTTAGAAGTACCCATTAAGTTTGATGCGAAGACTTACATACTAGAGCAACCGGACAAAGAAAAGCTGGCAGTTGTATTTAAGGAGCTGGAGTTTCGATCTCTTGCAGATACGATTCTAGGTAAGACAGTACCGACACAAGGAGACCTCTTCGGCAAGGCAGCTTCGCCCACTCAGAAGGCAACAAATAAAGAAATAGCGAACAACTACTCTGTCTCAGATTTCAATATAACTAACACCAAGCACAAGTACGTCTTAGTCGATAATGATAAGGACAGATCAGCCCTCGCTGCAAAATTGGCTAAGCAAAAAATCATCTCTTACGATACAGAGACCACAGGCATCGACGCCAACAAAGCCGAACTCGTAGGCCTCGCTTTCTCCATCAAGGCGCACGAAGGCTATTATGTGCCAGTGCCAGAAGATCAGAAAGAAGCCCAGCGGATCGTAGATATTTTTAAGCCCGTCCTCGAGAATCCCAAAATAGCTAAGATCGGTCAGAACATTAAGTATGACAATCTGATGATGAAATGGTATGGCGTAGAGGTGGAAGGCAAGCTATTTGATACAATGATAGCGCATTATCTTTTAGAGCCAGACTTACGTCATAAGTTGGACTTTATCTCTGCTGCGTTGCTCAATTATAAGATGGTCCCGATCGAGGACCTCATAGGCAAGAGAGGCAAGAACCAACGAACGATGAGAGACATTCCAGTAGAGAAGGTCGTAGACTATGCCGCCGAAGATGCAGATATCACTTTCCAAGTCAAAAAATTACTGGAGAAGGATATCAAAAAAGAAAAGCTCGAAGACCTCTACTACAAAGTAGAAGAGCCGCTGATTCCTGTCCTTTGTCAGATGGAATACGAGGGAGTGAGGATAGATGGGGACTTCCTCAACAAATACTCTAAGGTGCTCGCCAAGAAAATTGCAGAGCAAGAAAAGGAGATCCATAAGATGGCTGGCGTTGATTTTAATATTGCCAGCCCCAAGCAGGTAGGCCAGGTGCTCTTTGATAAAATGAAGATCAAGTACCGATGGCGAAAGACCTCCTCTGGTCAGTATAGCACCGATGTAGAAAAACTCAATGAACTGGCACCTGATAATCAGATCATCCAGAAGATCCTCGACTACCGAAAGTTTGCTAAGCTCAAGTCTACCTACGTCGATGCCCTCCCGCTATTGATCAATGAAAAGACGGGTAGGGTACACAGTAATTTCAATCAAGCCAGAGCAGCCACCGGCCGACTCAGCTCTGAAAATCCCAACCTCCAAAACATTCCCATCAAAGACGAAGCGGGTAGAGAAATCCGAAAGGCGTTCATCCCACGCGATAAGGACCACATCCTCCTCGCTGCAGATTACTCACAGATAGAGCTGCGACTCATTGCTGACATCAGCAAGGACGAGTACATGCTGGATGCCTTCACTAAGAATCTAGATTTCCACAGAGCCACCGCTGCTAAGGTCTACGATGTCCCTTACGATGAGGTCACCGCGGACCAAAGAAGAAATGCCAAGACCGTCAATTTCTCCGTCATATATGGTGCCGGCGCGACCAATCTCTCCCGCCAGCTGGGCATCAAGAGAAGCGAGGCCAAAGAACTCATAGAAAACTATTTCGGACAGTTCAAAGGTCTCAAAACCTTCATGGATGAGACAGTGAACTTTGCCAGAGAGAACGGCTATGTCAAGACCCTAGCGGGTAGAAAGCGTATCCTCCGAGATATCAATTCCAGAAACGGCCTCGCCCGCTCTAACTCTGAGCGCATGGCCATCAATACGCCTATCCAAGGTTCCGCAGCGGACATGATCAAGCTCGCCATGATAGAGATCCATAAGACCATGAAGCAGAAAAAGTATCAATCCAAAATGATCATGCAGGTTCATGATGAACTGGTCTTTGATATCTATAAGCCTGAGCTAGAGGAGATGACGGAGATGATAGTGGATAAGATGCGGAATGCCTTGCCTGAGCTGACGGTGCCGATTATCGTAGAGCCTGGGACGGGTCAGACGTGGCTGGAGGCGCATTAACTTTATAATGGCATAAAAATTGAACCTACCCTAAAATATTCCCACTTTTTACGACCCTAAACATTTACGATAAGACTTTAAAATGAGACTGAAACCTCTCATAATTGGTATTATATGGCTTATATCTACCTCTGCTTTTGCTCAGACATCTAGCAGTAGGTTTACACGAGTGGAACTGCCTGTGCATGTGCCCAGCATCTCAATTAATGCACTTACCAAAGATCATAATGGTTTGTTATGGATCTCTACAAATGATGGCTTAGTTAGATTTGGAAGTAGTAACGATGTATTTATATATAATACATCTAACACCAAAGCGCTGAAGTCAAACTTGATAGAAGCTGTCTTTGAAGATTCTAAAGATAAGCTCTGGATAGGAACTAGATATGGTGGCCTCACTTGTCTAGATCAAAATACAGGTAAATGGAAAACCTTTCAAAACAATTTTGAAGACCAAAATTCTATTTCTAACAATGAGGTTCTTTGCCTATTTGAGGATTCAAAGCAGCGGCTATGGATTGGGACAGAGTCTGGATTAAATTTGTATAATCCAGCTACAGAAAAATTTATAAGGTTTGAACATAACTCTACTGATCCGGAGTCTCTGAGTAATAGAGCAGTATTGTCTATTTTCGAAGACAGCTATGGATTTCTTTGGGTTTCTACTTGGGGAGGGGCACTCAATATTTTTCAGGAGAATGATGAAGATATAGCCAGCTCTACTTTTAAAAAAATCTGGATAGAAAACAAAAAAAAACAAACAGAAAGTATATGGAGTATCTTCCAAGATAAAGAGAACAACTATTGGTTTGGTTCTCATTTTTCTGGCCTATTCTTTACAGAGCTCACCCAGAAACAAATTAGCTCTTTGACCTCAAATCAGTACCTACCTATAGTCAGAAACTTCGTCTATGATCCATTGGATAATTCGTCGATTTCTTCTGATATACAATTGAGTGATATAGAACAAGATATTCAAGGGAATCTTTGGATAAGTTCTGCAAATGGATTGTCTAAGATTAGTCATGAGAAACTACAGGAACTTTATATTGACGGGCAAAGCATAATTAATTTTGAAAGGTTTAAAACAGATCCTTATAATAACGTAACTATTCCCAGCGAACACATACAATGTCTATACTCTGATAATAGTGGGCTTATTTGGATAGGTTCAGACAAAGGATTGGCTAGTCTAAATGGCAACATTAGCAAGCTGAATTTTTTTGAAATCAAGGATAAGAACAATGAGGTCCAGACGGTTTCAGATATCTATTTTAATGAGGACGAAAGATTATTAGTTGGAATTTCAGAAAGTGATTATGGATCTCCAATAGGAAATATAAATATATACGATTTTAAAGAAAAGAAAATTTCTCCTATAAATGAGGTGTATTCTTTTATTGGTGAAATTCCAGATTTCAAAACTTTTTTTCCGTTAAGTAGAAATGAAGTTTTAATTGTAAGGGGTAGTGGTATAGATCATATAAATTTTAAGGAAGAGTCATCTACTGAGTTAAGTATTCCTCCAGTAGTTAGTAATTCTTTAGCAAATCACTTACTGAGAAGAATTTTTAAGGATTCTAAGAATCGATTGTGGCTAAGTTTTGATACTCATCTTCTCATGCTGGAGAGTGATAGAAAAAGTGCTGTAAATTTTTCAGATGGAAAATATAAAGATTTTTTGTCGGACCTTTCAGTCACTTCAGTTGTAGAAGATTACAATAATCATTTTTGGGTATCAAGTTATAATGGTCTGAATAAAATTGTAGAGACAGATACTGGATATAGCTGCATAAAATTTCTTCATGATACCGAGGACAGCTCTAGTATTCCTAGCAATAGACTTCTAAGCATGATTATCAAGGATAGCACCTTGTATTTCGGCACCACAAGTGGTCTTGTTTCTTACAATATTGCTTCAGAGGACTTTAAAAGAATAAGAATGGAAAAGGGTAAGGAGACGATATACAGAGTGCTAGATGGTGGTGAAGATATAGTATGGGCTAGCTCTAAGAATCAGATAATCTACTATAATCATGTAACCAAGAACTACAATATCTTTCGAGACAAAAATTTAAGTATCTATAATGGAGCTGTATTCTCGGACAAAGAAAAATATTTGTGGGCTGGTGGACAAAGAGGTTTTGTCAGGTTAGATTTTTCAGAGATATATGAAGATATAACCTATCCAGTGGCCTTGACACCAGAAGTCATGACCTACAATTCTGAGGGAAGCCAACTAATAACCATTAATCGTAATAAAACACTAACTTTTTCACCTGACATATCTAGGTTCGAAATTTCATTTTGTTCTACTAATTTGATCAATATGGAATATAATCAGTTTGCTTACAGGATGGTTGGGTTTGAAGAAGAGTGGACTTATACTAATATTACTAAACCAATCGCTTATACGAATTTGGATGCAGGTAATTACCGTTTCGAGATTAAAACTGCAGATGATATGGGTCAGTGGAGCGAAGCACCTAGTTATATCAATTTTGAGTTAGAGGCTGCTTTTTATGAGACTAACTGGTTTAAGTTAATGTCTCTTATATTTTTGGCCTCAGTGATTTATTGCTTGTTCAAGCTATATAACTACAGAGTAGTCAAAGCGAATGCAATATTAAAGCAAGAAATTACTAAAAGAATAGAAACAGAAGAAGAGCTAAAGGTTGTGAATGCCCAGCTAAAAGAAACGAGTCTAGAGATGGAGAGATTTGCCTTTGTGGCATCTCATGATTTGAAAGAACCACTAAGGACCATTGGTGCCTTTTCGAGTTTGCTGAAACGTAAGTATGAGGATAAAATAGATGATAAAGGAAAACAATATCTAGGGCATATCACTCAAGGCGTAAGTAGGATGTACAGCCTTATAGAAAGCCTGCTTAATTATTCATCTAATAAAGAAGCTAATCTAGAGAAGGAACACTTGCATCTAGATGAGGTTGTGGAAGAAGTCAAGCATGACTTGTCTGAAATTATTACAAATAATAATGCCTTAGTAGAAACAGAAAATCTACCTACTATTATGGCAGATAAAACGCAGTTGCTTATGCTCTTGAGTAATCTGATTAAAAACGGTATCAAGTTTAATAAATCTAAAATACCAGTAGTCAAGATATCTGAGAGTCACTATAAAGATGGTATGCAGACCTTAGTTATCAGTGACAACGGCATCGGAATTTCTCAAGAAAAATTCGAAGAGATATTTGTAATATTCAAAAGGCTGCATGGAAAATCATCATACGAAGGGTCAGGAATAGGACTAGCATTGTGCAAGAAGATTATGGAAAGACATGAAGGAGAAATCTGGTTGGAGTCAGAAGTCGATAAAGGAACTACCTTCTATCTTAGTTTTCCTATAAAAGAACCAACTGTTATCAAAGCACTAGAACTAACTGTCTAGCCAAGTCCGAAACGAAGGCGTCTTAGAACTACTCGTGTGCAGTAACTCCTTTCTCTTATACATTTTAATAGCTAATCGATTTTTAAAATGCGGTTCTATGTTTTCTACAAAGTCGATATTGATTATCTCACTTCTATTGATGCGGAAGAACTGCGCAGGATCTACCTTCATCTCTACTTCTCCCAGTTTGTAATTGATGACATGCTTAGCTTCATTTAAGTCATAAGCGACACAGAAGTCACCATTGGCTTCAAAGGCTACAATGTCTTCTACATTAAGAATTTTTATGCCGGACTTTTTCTTAATTGAGAAACGACGCTTATATGTTTTCTTATCACCTTCTATGATACTCCTTAGTTCTGAGATAACATTTTGATCTATAGATTTTGGCTTATTTTGTTCGAAGAGGGTATGATATTTTCTCAGAGCTTCTTGAAAGTTTTCTTCTGAGTAAGGTTTTAGTAAGTAGGCAATGCCGTTGGTCTGGAAAGCTTGGAAGAGGTACTGATCAAAAGCGGTGCTGAAGATAATAGGGCACTCTACTTTATGC
>CALLAE010000134.1 GCA_938002665.1 uncultured Saprospiraceae bacterium
TGTCATAATTGACTTTTCTGCCACTTGGTGTGGTCCGTGTTGGTCTTTTCACCAAACACATGCCCTAGAAGACTTTTATAATGAAGTCGGTCCAGATGGAGATGATTCTGCCATGGTATTTTATGTAGAATCTGATATTACCACAGGATTGGCGGACCTACAAGGTAATACTGCTTCTTCTATGGGAGACTGGATTACGGGGACCTCTTATCCTATCCTGGATAACTCAAGTATTTCAGCATCATACCAGATCGGCGCTTACCCTACCATTATGAAGATTTGTGTAGATAGACGAGTGGAGATGATAGGACGCTATGACGCAGAAGGATATAAAGATGATGTAGATGTATGCCCATCTATTGAATATGGTTCTGAACCGTTTTTCTTTGCAGACAAGTATGTAAGTTGTGGATCTCTAGATGTGCAGTTTACAGATGACTCTTGGCCAAGACCGACTTCTTGGTTATGGGATTTTGGAGATAATAATACTTCTGATGAGCAATCACCTATGCATACCTACGAAGGTGCTGGAGAATATTCTGTCAGTCTTAAAGTCGGAAATGAATTCGGTGAAAATGAAGTCATCAAAGAATTTCTGATCAAAGTAGGAGAGGGCTCAGAATATGAAACAGAGAAAGTAGGTCCTACTAATTTTGATATTGGTTCTGGTAGATATTTCGAAGGCGGTCATCAAGCTTTAATCTTTGATGTTGATAAGCCAATGGTCTTAGAATCTGCGACTGTATTTTCGGATAAGGCTGCAGATAGAACTATTGTCTTGTTGGATGCTGCGGGCCAGTTGATTAGTTCTAAGGTTGTATATATTCCTGAAGGAGAACAGTTAGTCAACATTGATTTCTTTGTGCCTGAGGGTACTGGATTTCAGTTAGGCATGCGTAGTGATGCATTCTTGTTTAGAAATGATGGCGGCGTAAATTATCCTTACGAGGTAGATGGCCTTATGAGCATCGTTAGAAGTACTGCAGGATCTACGCCTACTGATCCTGATGCATTAAGATATTACTACTATTTCTATGATTGGAATGTGAGAGATGCAGGTTGTCTTTCTGAATCTTCTACTGTAGACATCCAGCAACATTTCAGCTTATATCCTAATCCTGTAAACACTGAGCTAAAAGTGCAAGGCCAGAATCTTAGTAGTAGAGAAGTATTCCTTCATGATGTACTAGGGAATTCCATTCATGCACCGAAACAGCAAAATGCTGATGGTGTGACTATTGATGTCACAAGCTTACATGCCGGCTTATATCTTATTTCGATAGGAGATTCAGTACAGAAGTTTTACAAAGAATAGGTGTTAAAACTGAAAAAAAAAGAGGCTGTCTCATAAGGGATGGCCTCTTTTTTTATTTATGCAGATATATTCTGTGAGTTAATCTTTCTGGTCTAGGAAAAGAACTTGAAGTAAATTGTCAGGTGACTTTGAGCTAGTCATTTCAAAACCCTTATTAGTTCCTTGAAGTATAGAATTTTAGACTATGTAAGTAGCTAAATTTCCTAAGGGCCTTCATTGCCTTATAGAAGGCTGATAAAATTGTTTTTGCTTGCGTTGTTACGTACAACCAAGAACTAAGAACTTAAATAATTCCGTTTTTGCAGATAGGAAAAAAAAGGGGAACTCTTAACGGAGCTCCCCTTTTTTCTTACGTGTTAGCTTGTAAATCAAGCTTTTTGCAATAATTTTCCACTATGCAATAGCAGAATAATTAGTGCTAGACTAAAAATGATCATGGGTATAGGATTTGATTGTTTACTAATGTTTGGGTTTTCTTTTGTTCTGTGTATGAAACGGATTGACCATGCAATTCGTCTCTTACTCTTCAAGATAACACTAATTTAACCCGAAATCAATCAAAAGGTTGAGAAGGGTTTTAAACAAAGTGTTTTTGCGGACTAATATTTTAAGGTCTCACCATACTTAGAGAGCCACTGCTCTTTTTCTTCATAGTCTGGCATTACATCTCTCACTATCTTCCAGAAGCGAGGGGAATGGTTCATTTCTTTGAGGTGGGCCAGCTCGTGTACGATGACATAGTCTAGTACTTCGGTAGGTGCAAAGAGGAGGCGGCTTGATAGATTTATATTTCTCTTGGTAGAACAGCTGCCCCAGTTGGTCTGGTTGTTTTTAAGTCTTACAGTTTCTATTTCTTCTTGGTAATAGGTGCGATTATAATATTGTACTCTTTCTGTTATGTCTTTGAGAAAGTAAGAAGAGAAGATACGAGAGAGGAGTTTGCTGATGGCTTGATTCTTGGCTGTTTCGTCTGCACCGATAGGTACTTTTATTTCTACATAATTGCCTTTGACTAGTTTGCCTGTGAGGCCCTTGCGTCTTTCTTCGAAGATAAGAATCTGAAAATCCTGACCATAGACGCGTATAAATTCTCCATTGGTATATACGATGACTCTGAAGCGATTAAGTAAGTCAGGATTTTTTATAAATTCTGCTATGCACCAAGCTTTCACCTTGCCCACCTCTGCTTCTACCTCTGCTTTGGGTAGGTAGCGAGGCACTAGAAGATTGACACCAGTACTAGTGATAGAATAGCGGATGCTTCGCCTACGATCCTGCTTTATTTTTATGGGGACTCGGACACCATCATGTTCTATGCTAGTCCTCATAGTTGTTACATACTTTTCATGACTTTCACCAAGGCCTTCACGCTGCTCAGTTCCATAGCATTATACATAGATGCTCTAAAGCCACCCACCGAACGGTGCCCTTTGATACCTACTATTCCTGCCTTCTTGCATTTGGTCAGAAACTTCTTATTCAGCTTTTCATCTTTTAGAAGAAAGGTTACATTCATATGTGATCTATCCCGTTTTGCAGTTGTGCCCACAAAGAGAGGGTTGGCATCTATCTCGCTGTATAGAAGGTTAGCTTTTTCCTTGTTTCTTTTCGCCATTGCCTTGATACCACCTTTGGCTTTTATCCATTGTAGGTTCAGCATGGTCGTGTAGATAGGAAATACGGGTGGGGTATTGAAAGCTGAGTTTTTAGCAATATGCGTTTGGTAATCTAGCATGGTAGGTATGTGTCTACCTGTCTTACCTAGTAGATTTTTTCTGACGATGACTAGAGTGACACCTGCCAGTCCCACATTCTTCTGCGCACCTGCATAGATGAGGCCATAGTCGTCTACTTTGATAGGACGGCTAAAGATATCCGAGCTCATATCTGCGATCATTAGCGCTTTGGTCTTAGGAAAAGTCTTTATCTGAGTACCGAAGATGGTATTGTTACTGGTGACATGTAGAAACTTGGTGCCGCCTTTGAGTTTAAAGTTTCTAGGAATATAATTGAAGTTTTTATCCTTGGAACTCGCCACTTCGTAGAGGTCGCCATAGTGTTTGGCTTCTTTGATCGCTTTTGTGGACCAGGTACCTGTATTCAGATAGGCTACTTTGTCCTTGGCTTTGAAGAGATTCATAGCAGACATGAAGAACTGCGAACTGGCTCCACCAGTTAGAAATAAGACGGCATACTTGTCGCTCACATTGAGTAGCTCTCTGACGAGGCTTTCAGCAGTTTCCATAATAGATACTATCTCTGGACCCCTGTGAGACATCTCCATCAGTGAGAGACCTTTGTTCTTATAGTTTAGGGCAGCCTTAGAGGCATTTTTCTTGACGATTTCTGGGAGGATTGCTGGTCCGGCAAAAAAGTTGTGTTTTTTCATCTGCTAAGCTTAATTTGATACACAATATTACGGATTTATTTAATGTGTCAACTCTTGCAGGATAGTACTATATCGCTGGGCTTCATAGCTAATTGACTCATAATATCGGGGCTGACCTTTTTCAAAGAAATAATTGGCTATTTTTGGTACTAATACAGGTAGAAACTCTGTTATTTAGACGTCTCGGGTTCTTCCATTTTATACAAAACCTAGCAATCTTATGAATAATAAGGCCTTTAGTTATCTATTGATTCTCTTTCTTGCCAGTTTCTTAGCTTTCGATCTATCAGGACAAGCTGGGATGCAAAGAATCTTCAATGCAGACGAAAGAGATATTATCAACTCTTGTAACAGCCCTCTTAACGGTGGAGGTTTTTACTTGGTAAATTTCTTCAATGAGCCCTCTACCGCACAAGCAGATAGTATCGGTATCAATATCACTAAGCATGAACCCAAAGGTGATCTCAGTTGGTCCAAGGACTACATGATAGAGGATGCTGATTATGGCTACTTAAATAAAATTATTGCCTGTGAAACTACTACAGGAGACTCGCTCTATGTGATGGCTGTAGACGAAACTACACTAGAAGAAGAAGGTGCTAAGTTTATGTTCAAAATAGATCCAGAAGGTGCAGTGGTATGGTCTAGTAAGATGACGGATATAGATACTGAAAGCAGTGATGTGGATTATGGTTCTTATCCTGTGATTCTTTCTGGCTTAGAAAAAAATACAAATTTTCTAGCTACTCATAACTCAGGAGATACTGTTGCGGTTCATGTAGAGAATTTAGATTCTATGATGAATACTAACTGGGCTAATTCTTATCATGCCTATGCTGGATTAGATAGTGCAGAGGTTAACCTAGCTTTGGTTAATGCTGTGATGTCAAGAGACTCTGGTTATGTTATTACTACAGCTGTAGGTGATAATGGTTTGTTAGGAGGAATATTAGATTTAGATAGCCTCGGTGTGCCACGTGTAGCTACCAGTTATAGAATAGACGATCCTACAATAGATTTTTCCATGGAGTTTTCTGCATTGGCTGCGACACCAGACACAGGTATGGTAATAGTAGGAACCTGTCAGCATGATTTTACTTTCAATGGTATAGTCGTCAAATTAGATTCTCTGTACAATGTGGCTTGGGCAAAGCAAATTGGAACTAGTCCAGGTGGAATAAATGTTGCTGGCGATGTGGTCATTTCAGAATCAGGGGAAATAGTTGTTGTTGGAAAATCTTTTAATGGACTAAGTTCTATCTATTACTCTGTGATTATGGACCTAGATGGAACAGTAACTAATTCTTGGGAGTACAGTTCTGATGAGTCATTTTTCGCTGATTTGCAGGGAGGTATTATCCCAGGTATAGATCTAAACAATGATCCTACTGATGGTACCATGCATTTTACGAGCACTGCTGCAATGAGGTTTGGGATGGGCTTAGCACCAGTATGGATAAAAATGGAACAAGATGGAGCTGCGATGTGTCAAGACTCTTTGACACCTAGCCTTACAGATATTACATTGGTCAGAGACACCTTGGGAATTCTTATCTCCCAGTTTGCCGAAAGATCAGACCTAGATATACGAGTAGAAGATTGGGATAATTACGATGTACCTATCGTTAACCTCCAAGACACTACTTACTGTCCTCAAGACCCTATCATGTACACCATAGATGCGACGACAGATAATGCAGCAGCCTATGCATGGAGTACAGGAGATACCACGGCTACTACTTTTGTGACAGAGGAAGGAGAGTATTCTGTAACCGTTACTATGGAAGATAGAATCTGTTTTACGCTTTGTGATACTGTCATGGTTTCTCAGCAAGATTTTCCGATCATCAGCTTAGGCTTTAATGATAGCCGTTATTGTCAAGATAAAGAATTTGATCTAACAGTGGGTTCCACGACCGGGACAGCGGGAGGCGTAGAGTGGGATAATGGTCCAGGTACAGCAGTTTTTTCTACTGAGAATACCATTGCCATCGCGCACGAGCCTTCTAAGCTATATTCAGTTACTATCACAGATAACTGTGGCAATATGGCTGATACGACTTTTGTAGTCCCTAATTATGTTCCTGTTTCCAATGTCGACTTTGGACAGAGTAATAGAGCACTTTGTGAATTTGGGGTCCTCTTTATTTCTGCAGATTGGCCAGACGGATATACACCACTCAACTTTATGTGGGAAGGTGGCGAAGTAACTCAAGAATTAAGAGTAGCAGATCCAGGCACTTATAGAGTAACGATTACTGATAACTGTGGCCATACAGCTGCAGATGAAGTTACCGTTAGTCCGGAAGACTTTGATGTGCCAGATCCTACTGTGAGTATTATAGAAGCTGGGCTTAATTGTGGAAATGGTTTCCCTAGTATCGTACTCACTGCAGATGGTCAAGCTGGAAGACCAGATATCGGCATCACATATATGTGGAGCACTGGCTCAGATCAGACGTCATTATTAGTCAACGAACCAGGTGTCTATAGTGTCATCGTAACAGATGATTGTGGTCAGACTGTTTCTGATCAGATAGAAATTACGGCTGATGATCTTTTTGTTCCAGCGCCTACAGTATCGATAGCTGTCTCTGATATTAGTCCACAAAATTGTACCATAACCTTGACAGCGCAAGGCTCAGCTGGCTCAGGTTTGACGCTTACTCAGACACAATGGAATACAGGTAATCTCACTAGCAGTGTTGCAGTAGATGGACCAGGAACTTATGAGGTAGTCGTCACAGATAATTGCGGGCAGACAGCCGCTAGTTCTGTTGTATTGATTGCTGATGATTTTGAAATTCCGACACCTGAAGTATCTATCGTGCCGGTGGATGATATGATGGTAGATTCTTGTCAGATAAGATTAGCAGCTATCCATAATGTAGAAGGTGCACCTACTTTTATGTGGTCTACAGGTGAGACTACTGAAGAAATTGTAGCAGATGGCTATGGTGTCTTTACAGTTACAGTTTCTACATGTGGGCAGGATGCTATTGCTGCTTTCGAAAGAACACAAGACAGTGATATACGTTGGCCAAATATTTTCTTCCCTCAGAGACCAGTGCACGATAGTAACAAGACCTTTGGTCCTCAGATAGATTGTCCAGAAAATTTCCCAGGTAATTATTCACTGGAGATATTTAACAGATGGGGTAAGAAAGTATTCAATACAGATAATATTGCAGACAGATGGAGAGGAACTCTTAATAATCAAGGCAATTTCTTAGAAGAAGATGTCTATATGTATCAGTGGTCATATGCAGAAGGCGAAGTGCAGTCTGGACATGTTACCATGATTAGAAACTAGAACTAAGAATACAAGATATAGGCCGCCTAGATGTAAGTTTAGGCGGCTTTTTTTGGCCCTTTATATTATTTACAAGACTTTGAATTACTTCTTAGAATCGCCATGCAATCTTTCTAGCAGTCTACTGGTGATATCCAGGAAATCAGATTCTGTAATCATGCCTACTAGAATTTTATTCTTAACCACGGGCAGTCCCCCTATTTTATGCTTTCGCATCACCTTCATGGCTTCCATAATTGTCGTTTCTGGACTCACTGTATGAGGTTTTTTTATCATGATATCTCCTACGGTGACAGTTTTATCTGTACCTTCTACTTTCTTCAAAAGTTGTCTGGTTATTATTCTGGAGGTTACAAGTCCTTCCAGATTCCCTTCTGCACTTTCTACAGGCACATAACGAATTTTTCTCCAGTCTATGAGTTCGCCGACCAGTTCTAAGAGATCACTCTGCTCCACTGTATAGAGATCTGTCTCCATAAATTCTGAGACTTTGAGTTCCAGTGGTTTGTATTCTCCCAGTTCTCTTAGATCAGCTTTTTTCCACTTATGCACCGGTAATTTCTTTTTTTGATTTTTCATAATGCTGTAGGTAAGGGCAGATAGAGTTTCGTCCTTAGAGACTTTTTGTTTGAGTAGATGAGAATAAGAATCTAGCATCCAGATGGCACCATTGGTTTTTTTCTTGACCCTGTCTTTGATGATGCCTAGATAGTTAGAGCTGTCAGCACTGGAAACCTTGCAAGACTTTAGCCCTTCTTTTGCCATCGGTATCAGCTCTTTGAGTATGATGTCAGTTACATGACGTTTTTTCCCTTTCATCCAGGTGAAATCTGCCTCTAGCCCAAATCTAGCTGCCCTTCCAAAATTGTCTCTCAACGCAGAAAAATCTATTTTCTTTCTGATGTCATCATAGTGTAAGGCCATTCCCTTCATCGCACCTAACCAGAACACAGCATTGGCCATCATGTCTGGCACAGAAGGGCCTGCCGGCATGACACGATTTTCTATTCTGAGATGGGGCTTCTTATTGGGGCTGATACCATACTGCGGCCTGTTCCATCTGTAGACAGTAGAGTTATGGACGAGTAGTGCATTGAGTTCTGGTGTTATTTTTTTCTGGATATCCTCCCAGCTGTTGTTTTTTATTTCAGAACTGAGGAGCACTTTGAATCTAGCAATGTCTTCTTTGTAGATATCTAGTATAGAATCATTTATCCAGTCCTTACCAAAGGAGACTCTAGTGCTCTGCTCGCGCATATGTACATTAGTCGTTCTGGTGTCTAGCGCTTGCTCAAAGGTGGCTATTCTCGACTCATGCCATAATCTTTTTCCAAAGACTATCGGAGAATTAGCAGAGACAGAGATAGAGGCGGCGGCTAGAGTCTGGGCGATGTTGTACATCTTGACATACTCGGGTGCATCTACTTGGAGGTGGACTTGGAAACTGGTGTTGGCGGCTTCTAGTAGTGGTGTATCATGCTTGACGAAGAGCTCGTCTATACCGAAGATTTTGAGCTCTACATCTTTACCTAGGCCAGATTGTTTGATGGCATCTATAAGTGCAAAATATCTTTGTCTAGGGGTAAGGTTTTCTTGATCAAGATTAAATTTCTGTAAAGTAGGAAGGATGCCCGTCAAGACATAAGTGCTGTCATGTTTTTTGAGAGTTTTATCTAGCACATTGAGATAACGATATATCTCTTTTTCCATTAGCGCAAAATTCCCTCCCGTATATTCTCTAGGAGTCAGATTGAATTCCAAATTAAACTGAGCAAGTTCCCCGTCTAGCCATTTGGGATGCTTCATCTCATCCATGACCTGCATAGCAATATTTTTTGGCTTCAAGGTCTGCTGGTCCACAACGACCATTTCTACCTCAGCGCCAAATCTTGTAATGCCACTCTCAAACCATTCATTCTCGAGCATATACTCGAGAGATCTGACATCTGTCAGCAATGACCTTATAAAGGCATTGCGCTGCTCTTCGTTGGTCAGTCGTTCTACTGTTTGAGTACCCATTTAGTTATTTTTGCTGATGTATATGATTTCAAGATAAATAAACGTTAGAAATATCAGAAATCTATTTCACAGGATATATATGAAACCATCATACGGTCTTTACTTTGTTCTATTGGCTACTCTATTACTGAGCAGTTGTTCTAAGAACGAAACGCTTTTTACCATAGATACTTTTATGGATATGACACTGATTGCAGGTACCTCCACACAGACGGTATGGGGCTATGAAGAGAAAGTCGTATTTCCTTATTCTGTACAACTAGCAGCATTTAATACAGAGGAGAAAAATATAATGAGTATCAATTCTTCCTATGGCTTGGTCTATCCTAGAAATAATGCGGGTATAAACCTGAGTTTTATTAACGAAATGGTCGTCAATGTGCTCAATCCTGATGACCTCACTGAAAGAGGCAAAGAAGCCTTTTATTATACTCAGGAAAACTTTAATCGATTGACTCAGATAGAGTTATTCCCTTCATTACCTGATATAAAGGACTATATCAAAGATGATAGAATTGTGTTACAGGTAGAGTTTATCTTTAATTCGCCCCCTCCAGCCACCTTTGATCTGGCCTTTGAGCTAGAATTTGGAGCAATAGAAATTGACGAGCCATAGACGACTTATGTCATTAAGACGATAACTGTAGCTACATTGAATTATACGAATGTCACTATATTGCTGTCCAAACAAAACCACAAAAGTGACTAAACATTCCTATTCTTCATTATTTCTTCTCTTTTCCTTACTCTTAGCGTATCCTGGATTCTTATTATCACAAGATGCAGTGCAGGACCAAGGGAGTTTTTCTGGAGGCTTTCAGTCTAGTTCCAATTTTTTCCTCAGAGATTCATTGATTGGAGCCTTTAATATCCCTCAGTATGATAATGAGTTGTTTGGTACACAGGCATGGTTAGACCTAGGATATACTAGGAGTGGCTTTGATGTCGGGGTAAGATTTGACATGTTCAATAATTCCAATCTCCTCAACCCTAGCAGTTCTTATACAGATCAAGGGATAGGAAGATGGCATATCGCCAAAAAGATCAATAAACTAGACCTAAGGGTAGGCCATATATATGACCAGATAGGTAGTGGTATAATATACAGGGCCTATGAGGAAAGGCCTCTACTTATAGATAATGCATTATACGGAGCCAGGCTGGTGTATGATCTCTCAGAGAATTGGGCTCTAAAAGGCTTTGCTGGACGGCAGAGATTTTTATTCAGTACCTATGAGCCTACTATCAGAGGGGGGTCCCTAGAATGCTTTTTAGATCTGACTTCAGAGGAGGAAGGGTCTAAGCTCCTTACCTTAGCACCAGGAATAGGCTTTGTCAATAGAACATTGAACAGAGCAGCAGTAGATGAAGTAGGAGCAGCAATCAGATCCTATATTCCTGATGAGCAGTTTAAGCTTGTAACTAATACTTATGCCGGTAGTATTTTTAATACCCTTAGCGCTGGATCTTTTTCACTCTATACAGAGGCTGCGTTTAAGTCTGCAGAGGCTTTCTTTGATCCTGAAGCTGAGCTCCAGCAAGTTGTAGGAAGTACTCTGGGGAAATGGGTAAGAGAAGCTGGGTCAGTCTACTATGCAAGCTTGAGTTATGCAGGTAATGGACTAGGTATTACACTAGAAGGTAAGAGAACGGAGAACTTCGATTTTAGAGCAGATCCTCAGTTGAGCCTACTCAATGGTTTTATAAATTTTATTCCTCCTATGAATCGGGCTAACACTTACAGACTGACAGCCCGATACTCTCCAGCGACACAGTTCCTGAGCGAGCAAGCCTATCAGTTAGATGTGAGATATAGATTCAATAAAAAGCTCAGCGCACTAGTCAATTACTCTAATATAGAATCTTTAGGGGGCGATAGATTATACAACGAGATATTTACGGAGGTGATGTACAAATACAAACGTAAGTGGCAAGTAAAAGGAGGTGTACAATTGTTAGAGTATAACCAAGAGTTGTATGAGGTAAAGCCTGGTGTGCCAAATGTAGAAACAGTAACACCTTATGTAGATTTTCTTTACAAGTTGACCAGAAAGAAATCCCTAAGACTAGAAATGCAGTATATGCTTACTGGTGATGATACCAAGGCAGGTTTTAAGCAAGACTATGGAGATTGGTTCTTTGTCTTACTGGAGTATGCGATGGCACCGCACTGGTCCTTTGTGGTATCTGATATGTACAATTCTTCAGCAGGAAAAAATACGCCGACGGATGAAGCAGGAAATAAACTGCTACTTCACTATCCAAGATTTGATATTTATTATACCAATAAAGCCAATAGATTTTCTTTGAGTTATATCAAGCAGGTAGAAGGTATCGTCTGTAATGGTGGGGTCTGTAGACTAGAGCCAGCATTTAGCGGATTTAATTTTACTGTAACTTCTAATTTTTAATTCAGACACTAATTCAGAATTATGAAAGACTTAATACGAATCTCAATCTTAGTAGCAATTTTGTTTGTCTCTTGTGAAGAGCAAATGATTCCTATTCCTGAAGCTCCTGATGCAACAGAAGGTAGGGTGATGATTATAGAGGAGTTTACAGGGGTTTCGTGCCCGCCTTGTGCCTTAGCAATAGAGACCTTAAATGCTATTATAGACGAGAATAAAGGTTCTATTCTAGTGTACGGTATTCATGCTGGAACCCAAACTGACCCACTAGAAGACAGTAAATATGATTTTAGATATAAAGATGCAGAAGTGTTAGAGTTGAACTTTAATCCAGGAGGAAAACCTGCAGCAAGTTTTAATAGAGTTACTCTCAATAATGGAAGGAAAACTCAGATTAACCATAACACTTGGCAACCTATAATAGATGTAGAACTTGTCAAGCCACAAGTAGCAGAAATCTTGATGAAGTCTACTTATGATCCAGAAACAAGACAAGCACAAATAGATCTTTCTATGATTCCTTTAGAAGATATAGATGGAGAAATTAGTGTGCATATGGTCATCGCTGAAAATAATCTTATAGATCCTCAAATAAAACAAGGTACAGGCACTGTCAAAGATTTTGAGCATAATCATGTTATGAAGAAAAGTCTGACAGGTGATATACAAGGCGCCTTTCTTACTGAAAACGCAACGACTGGGACTATCTACAGATACTCTGCTAGCTATACCTTACCAGACGAAGTCAATGGAGAATGGATACCTGAGAATATGGAAATCATCGCTTTTGTGACCGCAAAAGATAGAGATGGTGAAGTCCAACAAGCCACAAAAATAGACCTTGTAGAATAATAACTAAGCTCTGATTATCTCCATCGCTTTGTGAAAAGAATGCACAGAGCGAAGGATATCAGCATCCGTGGTGGTCCATGAGCAGACACTTACTCTGATGACCTTTTTGTTTTGCCAGCTGGATCCGCCTACCCAGCATTCTCGCAGCTTCTGTACCTCATACATGACAGCTTCTGTCAGTTCGTCGGTCTCACATTGCACCAGCACCTGATTAAAGACCACTTCATTTAGGACTTTAAAATTAGGCGTTCTAGAGATCTCTTCGGCAAACAGTTGTGCTCTGTCGTGTAGACCGCAGATCAGTTCATCTATTCCTTTTTTACCCAGATACCTTAAAGTTGCCCATAGTTCAATAATTCGAGAGCGCCGTGACATTTCTGGAGTATAGTACATGCCATCCCTTTCGTCCCCTTTTATGATATAGCTTCCAGTCATGTGTAGAGAGGCTGTCAGCGCTTCTGCATCATCGCAGAGTATAATGCCAGAGTCGTATGGAGTATTCAGAGTCTTATGCCCATCCACTGCCCAGGAGTCGGCATACTCATAATCTTTGGTTAGATGCTTAAGCCTTGTTGTCGCACCTGCCCACAAACCAAAAGCACCATCTATATGTATCCAGGCTCCAGCTGCTTTCGCTTTCTTGCAGATTTTTGAGTAATCATCAAAGGCCCCGCTATTCACATTTCCAGCCTGAAGAATAAGTATCGTACTGTCATCCAGTTCAGGAAGTTGTTCAGGAATAATCCTTCCTTGGGCATCCACATCCACCCATTCTATATTTCCTTTCCCCAGTCCGACCAGAGATATAGCTTTCAGTATGGTCGAATGGGCTTGCCTACAAGTCACAACTCTAAGCTTAGGTGCATCGAATAGCCCTTGCTCTGTGATATCCCAATCCTTATTTTTCAATAATCTATATCGCGCAGCTGCTAGCCCACAAAAATTAGCCATCGAAGTGCCACTCACAAAACCTGCCACTACTGACTTAGGCAAACCCAACAACTCAATTAGCCAGTTCTGGACTACCATTTCTAACTTTGAGCAAATAGGAGAAATGACTTGCATCGCTGAATTCTGGTCCCAGAAAATAGAAAGATTCTTAGCCGCGAGACCAGCAGGAATAACACTGCCATTTACAAAACCAAAATACCTTCCACCCACTTGTGCCACTGTGGCAGGTGAGCCATAGCTGTGGAGCCTTGTAATAAGCGCATGGGCATCCCCTGACTCGACAGGTAGGACTTCTTCAAACTCAGCTAACTTATCAATCGCCTCGGAGCTGGGATAGACGTTTCTATTGAGTACTTCAGAAAGATAGCTTAGTCCATACGATTCTGCTTTCTGAAAAAGGGAACCATCCTTAAGCTCCTCAAACATTTTCTCTTGCAAGGTACTCATAGCCGTTTTTTGCTAAGTTACAAATCCCCTAGTCACTAAGATCTTTCAGATGCTTGTCTAGTGCTTTTCTAAAATCCTTGATAGTACTTTGAATGCCTATCTTATATGGTAATCTGTACAGCCAGCTAGGCCCAAATCGTGCCCGCTCTACCTGCGCTACCCGCCCTCGTGGATGATCTTCACCAGGGTTGTACACCATTTTCTAACTGTAAAGAAAGACGAAGGAAAGATAAATTGATATAGACTATGCCTCAACTGAAAACACGTATCTTAGCCCTCTTAATCTAAAGTAGCAGTATGAATCTTTCTCTCAATTGGCTCAAGAGGTACATAGATATCGACTTACCTGTAGACGAACTATCAGAAATTCTGACAGATATCGGCCTAGAGGTAGAAGGAGTAGAAAAGGTAGAAACTATCAAGGGTGGCCTGAATGGGATAGTTGTAGGACATGTAGTAGAATGTGGCAAGCATCCTAATGCTGACAAGCTCTCTTTGACTAAGGTAAATGTGGGCGAGCTAGAATTGAAGCAGATAGTCTGCGGCGCTCCTAATGTAGCAGCTGGTCAGAAAGTACTCGTCGCCACTATAGGTGCGACTTTATATTCAGCTGAAGGTGAGCCTTGGAAAATCAAGAAAGGTAAGATAAGAGGAGAGGTGTCTGAAGGTATGATCTGTGCTGAAGATGAGCTGGGCTTAGGGAACAGTCACGAGGGTATCATAGTATTACCAGAAGACGTGCCGGTAGGGACTCTTGCTAAAGATTATTACAAAGTAGAAGATGATTATGTCTTTGATATAGGCCTGACGCCTAATAGATCTGACGCGACCTCTCATCTGGGAGCAGCCAGAGATGTGGCAGCTTACTTGAAAATAAATAAGGAGTGGGAAGGAGAAGTGAAGGAACCAGCAGTTACTGATTTTCATGTAGACATAGAAGCACAACCTTTCAAGGTAGAAATAGAAAATAGGGAAGCTTGTCCACGATATACAGGTATCTCTTTATCTGATGTGAAAGTAGGGGAGTCTCCTGCATGGATGCAAGATCTACTTAAGTCAGTAGGCATTAGGCCGATCAGTAATGTGGTAGATATCACTAATTTTATTTTGCATGAACTAGGACAACCCCTCCATGCCTTTGATGCACATAAGGTGGGCGGTCGCCAGATACGAGTCAAGAATCTTGCAGAGGGTACTAGCTTCGTTACACTAGATGAGACAGAGAGACAGCTGCTGGCAACAGATCTTATGATCTGCGATGGGAATAGCCAGCCCTTGTGTATAGCAGGTGTATTCGGGGGTATAACTTCAGGTGTGACGGACAGCACGACAGAAATATTTTTAGAGTCGGCGCACTTTCAGGCAGGCAGTGTCAGAAAGACGAGTACTAAGCATCTATTGCGAACAGATGCTGCCAAGGTTTTCGAAAAAGGTTCTGACCCTAATCTTACCGTGTATGCGCTCAAGCGAGCAGCACTCTTACTTAAGGAATATGCTGGAGCGACCATTACTTCTGAAATTGTAGACGTATATCCAGAGGAAATTCTTCCTAAGGAAATCATCATTAGTTATGAACGGGTAAATAAAATTATCGGTACTCAACTAGAGCAGGAGGAAGTGCACAACATCCTCAGAGCGATGAATATGGAACTGCAGCCCGTAGATGATTATACTCTCAAAGTAAAAGTGCCAACAGATAAGGCCGACGTGCTCAGGGAAGTAGATATCGTAGAGGAAATCTTGAGAATATATGGTTTCAATAAAGTGCCCATCCCTAAGCAACTCAAGACTGCAATCAACTATCAGAATAACCCTACCAAAAGACAAATACAAAACGCTATTGCCAGTCTCCTTGCCAGCAATGGTTTCAATGAGATGATGGGGCTGTCTCTCATAGAATCAGAAAAGTACTATGGTGAGTCGCCTAATCTCGTCTACATTAATAACACCAGCAATATCCATCTAGACATCATGCGTCCTGACTCCCTCATAACGGGACTAAAAAGCGTAGCGCATAATATCAATCATCAGCAGACAGACGTAAAGCTGTTTGAGTTTGGGAGATATTATAATAAGATCTCTGATGGGGAAGCGAGCAGTTTTGAAGAGACAGAGTTTTTGAGCCTCTTCATCTCAGGCAGTGATCAGACTAAATCATGGAATACAGAAGCCAGTGACGCTGATTTCTATACCTTAAAAAAGTGGGTAGAGCAGATCTTAGCGAAGGCTTCGCTCAATAGCTTTCAGGTTAAAGAACTAGAAGGGGCTAAGTTCAATGAAGGGCTGGAATACCACAGAGGGCCTAACACGATAGTCCGATTTGGCTCAGTCAGTCGTAAAATCTTGAAAAAAGTAGAGCTTAGTAATCCTGTCTATTATGCAGAGTTCAATTATAAAGCACTTATTCGTTCAGCCTCTAAAGCTTCCATGCAAGTAGCTGATATAAGTAAGTACCCATCTACGCAGAGAGATCTTTCCTTAGTCATAGGAAAGACGGTAAACTTTGAGGATATTCTCAGCATTGCTAAATCCACTGAAAAGAAGCTAATCAAGGATATATCCCTTTTCGATGTCTATAGAAATGAAGAGCAATTGGGTAAAGGAAAGAAGGCTTATGCCGTCAAATTCCTCTTCCAAGACCTGACTAAAACCATGAAAGACAAGGAGATAGACAAGGTTATGGCCAAATTAATAGACAACTTCAAGACAAAACTGGGAGCAGAAATCAGAACTTAAGACAGTTTGCTTTGTCCTCTCGTAGTCCTATTAAAAATATCTATCTTTGTCCATAGCTGATGTAATTGGGCATTCAAAAGTGAGTAAAACCGTTGCAGTAAGCTGTTTTTGAACACGGAACATGTAAATGGGAATCATTCTATCATAAATAGCTATAGCAAGAGCTTAGATAGTAACAGAACATAATGTTGCGGTTTTTCGGAATTTATAGACACTTATAATCAAATCCAGCTGAGTCCAAGGCCAGCGAAGGATATATACATTTTCAGTAAAATTCAGACCGAGCTAGGTCCTACTATACCTCTTAAGGCAAGAGATCAGAGTCTATGCTCTCATCTGCCAAAGCCCAGAGTTACTGGAGTTATCAGTTTCCATAAGTTGCGAGAAGCGTAAGATCTCCTTTGCAGTTCTATTTATAAATAAAATAAATGTTGAAGTATGGAAAATGGAATTATGGCCATTGTAGGCCTAATTGGAGGAGCTGTGATAGGCTGGCTAATGACAACCATGGGCATCAAAAAAGCGACCCACGGAAAAATAGACGAGGCCAACAAAAAAGCAGATCTGACTCTCCAAGAAGCTGAGCTAACAGCAAATAGAAAGCTCTCAGAAGCAGAAAACAAAGCCAACCAATTAGTTTCGAAAGCGGAATCTAAAAACGAATCGATCAAGCAAAAGAAAATCCAAGAAGCAAAGGATAAGTATGCTAAGCTAAAGGAAGACTACCAAAGCTATAAAGCTGATCAGAAAGTAGAGATGAAAGAGAGAGAGATGGAAGTCATTTCTCTAGAGAAGGAATACAAGATTAAAAGAGACAGTCTGAAATCAGAGGTAGAGTCTATAGAGCAGAGAGAATCAGAAGTAGCAGCTATCAAAGAAAATCTGGAAAAGCAGATCAAAATTATAGCTAAGAAAAAAGAAGAGCTAGACACAGCTAATGAGGCAAGGATAAAGCAACTAGAAACTATCGCTAAGCTCTCTGAGTCAGAAGCAAAAGAAAAGCTCCTAGAAGCGGTCAAGGATAAGGCACATACAGAAGCTCTTTCTATAGAAAAGGAAGTGATCAATGATGCCAAGACACGAGCAGCAAAAGAAGCCAAGAAGATCATCATTCAGACCATCCAGAGAATGGGTGCTGAGTACACGATAGAGAATACGGTCTCCGTATTTAATCTAGACAGTGATGATATCAAAGGCCAGATAATAGGAAGAGAAGGAAGAAATATCCGAGCGCTGGAAGCGGCAACTGGAGCAGAAATCATCGTAGATGATACACCAGAAGCTATTATCATTTCCAGCTTTGATCCTATAAGAAGAGAAGTCTGTCGATTATCTCTCAAGAGACTAGTAGCAGATGGAAGAATACATCCAGCTAAAATCGAAGAGACTGTAGAAAAGGTCAGAACACAGTTAGAAGATCAGATAAAAGAAATAGGAGAGAGGACAGTAATAGATCTGGATATCCACGGCCTCAAGGCAGAGATTATCAGAATGGTAGGTAGAATGCGTTTCAGATCTTCTTATGGTCAGAACTTACTCAAGCACTCCATAGAAACAGCTAATCTCTGTGCTATCATGGCTGCCGAGCTAGGCATGAGCCCTAAGCAAATCAAGATGGCAAAAAGAGCCGGCCTCTTACATGATATCGGTAAAGTTGCTGAAGAGGAGTCAGAGCTACCACATGCGCTACTAGGGATGGAGATGCTCAAAAAAGTAAACGAGCATGCCGTCATCCTCAATGCCGTAGGTGCTCACCACGACGAGATAGAAATGAACAATATCATCTCTCCTCTTGTACAAGCCTGTGATGCCATCTCTGGTGCTAGACCAGGTGCAAGAAGAGAGATACTAGAAAGTTATCTCAAGAGAATAGGTGAGCTAGAAGATCTCGCTCTAGGTTATGAAGGCGTACAGAAAGCCTATGCTATACAGGCGGGTAGAGAGCTCAGAGTTATCGTAGAAAGTGAGAAAGTCAGTGATCAGTTTGCTGATGACCTGGCGTTTATGATCTCTCAGAAAATAGAAACAGAAATGCAATATCCTGGACAGGTGAAGGTGACAGTGATCAGAGAGAAGCGGGCGACTGCGGTGGCGAGATAGGAATTGTAGTTAAAGTAAAATATAATGGGAGTGCTTCTATGAAGCACTCCTTTTTTTATGTCGCTCTGCTCAGTGTAATTTATAAGAAGCTTAAGACTAACTAACCAAAGCTGATGGCTTAGGACTTAAGATCTGATCCAACTGATTCCAAAGATTCTTTTCTAACTGATCAAACTCTCCGTCGATGGTAAAGATGTTATGTATCTCCTCGTAGATAAGATCGGTCTCGTCATTGCGATAGAGGTGATCGTCATAGGCATCTTTGATCTTAAGCTGTCGCACTTCCTCTGAGTCGTTTTCTACCTCTGACAACATTTTGTGATAGAAGTCCTTGGTAAATCTGGAAGTCAGGTAGGCCTGCTCCCCTTCGCTTATGCTCAAGTCTGCAAGACTGCAATAGATTAAGATATAAGCTAGTAACTCCTCATCATTCCAATTAGTACTCATGCTCAGATTGTAGTTTTATATTACAAGATAACTAGATATGTTGGCAAATCTACCAAAAATGTATAAGCAATTGAACCGTATAAATTATTAGCAATTTTACCAACGGTTACTCCGTAACTTGCGTCTACTTAATAAAAATCCAGACTATGACCAAGTATCTTTTTCTTGCATGGATGCTCATGATTGCTTTAGTTTCTTGTAATGACGATACACTAGAAGCAAATGACTACAGACAAGAATATATCGGCACCTACTCAGCCACTAAATCGACAGAATCTTTTGATAGTGTTTTTAGGACTGATATAGATGATATCATAGTCTCTAGCAAGGGGGATTCTATTATAATTATTGATGAGATAGAGTTAACCCTTGATGCAGATGGCACAACTGGTCAGCAGTTGGTAGATGGTGTATTTTACAATCTCAGCTTTGAAGACAATGAGTTAAATATGCTGACTTATCCAGACATATTAGGGGATGCTGTGGGTTGTTATATATCAGGAGTGAAACAATAAACATTAGAATATGAAAACTTTTATTTTTTGTCTGAGCTTAGTCTGCTTCATGACAGCCTGTAATGAGGATGGGGCTAGTGAAAACAATAGCAATGATTATCGGGAGGAATATGTAGGCACTTATGCTGCCACTAAATCTACACGTTCTTTTGAGGATGAGAATTTCAGAACTAAAATCGATGATATCGTTATCGAGTTAGCTACTGATACGGACTCTCTTGTAATTTTTGATGGAGTGGAATTGTTCTTAAATGCTGATGGTACAACGGGTAGGCAAAATGTGGATAGTCATGTTTACATCTTGTCATTAGAGGAGAATAGTTTCAAGTTAGAAACCTATGAGGTAGTTCCTGGTTTTGCTGTAACATGTTATATCCTAGGAGAGAAAAAGTAATATAGTCTCCTTGAGTTACATTGTCGGTACAAAAAAGTAATCGAGACACTGACTCGCTTAACCTAAGGGAGTAAGAAAATTTAGAAAGGATAGCTTATTTTTAGGAGGTGAAGCTCTATTACTTCCTCTGCTTATTATTACTCCTCAGCGCTTGTGGCAAGGATGAAGTCATCATCCCTCCGCAGCCACCCTGCAACACAGAACATGATATAGATACCATAACCTTAGCGGGAAGCTACCCACAGCTTGCTACTCAGATGGTAGATAAGACTGGCGTCTATGTGCTAGAGAAGGGAGAGAATGCCATCATTTCTAGAGCTTGGCTGACAGACAAGGCAGAAGCAACTATTGATATCCAGTATTTCATATTCTCTTATGATAATATCGGCACAATTGCTTGTGATTATTTATTGCGAGCAGCAGACAGAGGGGTGAAGGTCAGAGTAATCATAGATGATGTCATGCTACATGTCAATCCCGATTTCCTACTCGCCATAGATCAGCATCCCAACATAGACTTCAAGATATACAATCCTAATATTACCCTTGGCAAAAATCTTTTGACTAAGCTTAAGAATGTCGCTACTGACTTTAGAGGCATTAATCAGCGGATGCATAACAAGACTTTTGTGGTAGATGGTCAGTATGTGATAACTGGAGGGAGAAATATAGCGGATGAGTATTTTGATTATGACCATGCGTATAATTTTAGAGATAGAGATGTGCTACTCATAGGCAAGACAGCAAAAGAAGTGCAATTGTCCTTTGATGATTTTTGGAACCATCCCTTGAGTATTCCTGTGTCAGATGTCGTCTCTTTCTCTGTGCCGGACTACGACTATAAGCAAGTGCATAAGTACATACAGGATTATGCTTGCAACCCGAAAAATTTCTGGCCTGAGATCAGAAAGGAGATAGAGGACTTGCCTTTCTATATTTCGCAAATTTTGGATTCAGAGATGTTGCACTGGGTGGAGGATGTAGAATTTATTTCTGATGTACCTGGCAAAAACGCCGAAACAAAAACGCTAGGAGGTGGTGGGAAGACGACCACTGCACTGATGGAGCTCGTCTCCTCTGCTAAGAATAGCATCTATATCCAAAGTCCCTACCTAGTGACTTCTGACCTAAGTAGAAACTTGTTCAAGGCAGCAGTGGATAGAGGGGTAGAGATAAAGATTCTGACTAATAGCTTAGCCTCCACTGATAATCTAGAAGCTTTTAGCGGTTACTACAAAGATCGTAAGGAGCTACTGAAGACTGGCGTCAAGATTTATGAGTACAAGCCAGCTCCAGAAGTCAGAAGAAAACTATTGGGCAGTGAGCTGCAAGAGAAGCTGGAGTTTCAACCCACTTTTGCCATTCATGCGAAGTCTATGGTAGTGGATGAGGCCACCACAGTCATCGGCACCTTCAATCTTGACCCGCGTAGTGCGCATCTCAATACAGAATGCATCACTTTCATTCGCTCAGAAGCGATTACAACTGCAGTCAAAGAAACGATGATCCAAGAGCTATTACCTGAAAATGCCTGGGAAACCACCTTGGATTTTAACCCAGATTCAGAAGGAGGCTGGAAGAAGCGATGGAAAATCTTTGTGAGAAGAATCGTGCCGTCTTCTATCTTATAAACTTTTCCCATACTCGAGGAGGCAGGGGGTGGAGGATCTTGCAGAGCAGTAATTCCGACTTACATTACATAATTCCGTAATATAATCCAGAAACAATTTATATTCTGATTATCCACCCTCATTGGTAATTATATTCCGAATTACCAGTTCTGACTTTTCTATCCATTTGTAAGACTAGAGATATTGAAATATTATATTCTCATTCCTTAAGTATCAGCGTTTTACAAAGAACTAACATGTCAATTTATTTGCATTGGAAAATGTGGTAAACAGTCCATAAATAGTACCTTTGCACAAAATTTTAGAAGCCTTGTCAATGCTCAGATTTTACCTCATCAATGCTTGCTTTTTGTTATCCCTGTCAGTAGCTCTAGCTCAGACACAGACAAAAACACAAACTCAGAAAACATCTAAGCAACACCACGACCATTCTCATCATAAGCATGACGGTCACGATCATGGGGCACATCATGGCCATAACCATGGCTCGCATGATGGTCATGATCACGGATCCCATGAGGGACATGATCATGGTTCTCACAAAGGACATAATCATAGTCATGACCACGGACACGATCATGGACATGACCACGGAGACCACGGGCATGGACACCACGTCAATAATTTTGCTTCTGATTGTGGCTCACCTGCACAGCCAGTACATCATGAAGGCTATGACCCTACAGGAACAGCGATCCACCACATTAGTGATGCCAATGTCTACACGATAATGGACATGATCAGAATTCCGCTTCCTATGATTATCTACAATAAGGAAAGAGGTATGGAATTCTTTTCATCAGGTAAATTTCATGCAGGACATCACGATGACGGACATATGGGTTACAAAGACTATGTCCTGTATCAAGGAAATATTCATAGAATAACCTGCCCAGGATTTGACAGCAAGGGCGAATTCGAAGTACAGGGTTTTGATAAAGTAGAAATAAAAAATGCAGAAGGCAAAGACATCGAAAAGCGCTATGCTATTGTCAATGGTAAAGGATACAATATAGAGCAGAAAACGATTTGGGATGGAGGTATGTTAGGTGGTGGCAACACTGGATTTATGGACTTGAGTCCTACTAAGAATGTTGTTTCTATGGGTCTAGTATCCATGTTATTGTTCTTCCTCTTTAGAGGCGCGGCAAAGAAATACTCTGGTGATCCGAGTGCACCATCTGGAATACAAGCTTTCCTCGAGCCGATGTTTCAGTTTATCAGAGATGATGTAGCGATTCCTTTTTTAGGAGACAAGCATGAGAAATTCTTGCCACTGCTTATGACCATTTTCTTTTTCATCCTAGGACTTAACCTATGGGGGCAAGTACCTTTCTTAGGAAATGTAAATGTTACAGGAAGTTTGACAGTGACAGCGGTGATGGCCATTATTGTTTTCATCATCACTAATATCAAAGGGAACGGCGATTACTGGAAGCATATTCTATGGCCTCCAGATACACCTTTGTTTGTAAAGATTATTTTGATACCGGTAGAGATCATGGGTATGTTTATCAAGCCTCTCACACTAATGTTGAGGTTGGCAGGAAATATCTCTGCGGGTCACATTGCGATTCTATCATTTGTAGGATTGATATTTATTTTCGGAAAAGCGGGAGCGAGTTTGGGAGGAAGTTTGACCGGTACGGCGATAGCTATACCGTTGACTTTATTTATGATGGCAATAGAATTGATTGTTGCCTTCGTACAAGCATTTGTGTTCACTATATTGACAGCTTCTTATTTGGGAGCTGCAACAGAGGAGCACCATCACGATGATCATCATTAATATTTTTTAATACAAAAACAGTTCAATTATGACTGGAACTTTAGCAGCAGTAGGAGCAGGACTTGCCGTAATCGGAGCAGGGATTGGTCTAGGACAGATCGGTGGTAAAGCCGTAGAAGCTATCGCAAGACAACCAGAAGCATCTGGGGATATCAGAGGAGCGATGATTCTTATGGCAGCCTTCATGGAGGGTGCAGCACTTATCGCGATACTATTGTCAATATTCATGACGTAGTATCTATTGCAACGAAACAGAAAACAGTTAAATGCGGTTGGCAGAGTAGCTGTTTTCTTTTTAACAAAAAAACAATCTCTGGTACTACTATCAGAGTCCAATAAAATTTTCATTCTCGCTAAAGTGAGAATCTAAAACATAAACTTAATTACAATGATTTTTCTAGCAGGATTTGCGCCGTTTCAGCCCACACCAGGTTTAGCACTATGGTCCCTAATCATTTTCCTTTTGTTCTGGCTACTTATGTCAAAGTATGCTTTCAAGCCTATGATGGAAGGACTTAAGAAAAGAGAGACTACCATCAGTGATGCACTAGCAGAAGCTCAGAAAGCAAGAGAAGAAATGGCTAATCTCAAAGCTGAGAACGAACAGATTCTTGCAGAAGCAAGAGAAGAGAGATCTAAAATGCTAAAGGAAGCCAAAGACACTAAGCTGTCTATAATAAATGAAGCTAAGGAAAAGGCAAAAGAAGATGCCATAAGAATAACGACTTCAGCAAAGCAAGAGATAGAAAATGAGAAGAAAGCAGCATTGATGGAGGTGAAGAATGAAGTAGGAATGATGGCTACTGAAATTGCTGAAAAGATATTGAGAAAGGAGCTTAAAGGAAATCCTGAGCATGAGTCATTTGTCAATACCCTAGTGGGTGAATTCAATCAGAACTAATGTCTGGAGAACGAGTAGCAGTCAGATATGCTAAGTCCTTGATAGACCTAGGACAAGAGCAAAATATTCTAGAAGACTTCCATAGAGATATGGTCAGTCTTAAAGAGGCACTTAAGAATAGAGACCTACAGTTATTGGTCAAAAGTCCTATTATCAATGCTGATAAAAAGATGGCTATCTTCAAAGAGCTATTTGGTTCTTCTTTCAGTAAGGTCACTATGTCTTTCTTTGATATAGTAACTAAGAAAGGAAGAGAAGTTATTCTTCCAGAAGTGACTACCGCATTTCTAGATCAGTACAAAAAGATCAAGAATGTTACAGCTGTGAAACTGACAACTGCAACTGAGCTGAATGATGGTGTGATGGCGGAGATTAAGAAAGCACTCTTGAGCAGTGATGCGACAGACAAGAATGTCGATATAGAAACAGAAGTAAATCCTGAGCTGATAGGCGGTTTTGTCCTGCAGATGGGAGATAAATTATATGATGCCAGTGTGGCATTTAAGCTTGATCAGATCAAGCGAAAGTTTACAGATAACAAATACATTAAATCATACTAAAAATACACTGATATGGCTGGGGTTAGACCTGAAGAAATATCCGCGATACTTAAGCAACAATTATCTGGTTTCAAAACAGAAACAGAACTAGAAGAAGTAGGAACTGTATTACAAGTGGGTGATGGTATCGCTCGTGTATATGGGCTTACTAAAACTAAGGCGGGAGAGCTTGTAGAGTTTGAGACTGGTGTACAAGCAATTGTATTGAACCTGGAGGAAGATAATGTAGGGGTGGTACTCATGGGCGAAAGTGATGGTATCAAGGAAGGTGCAACTGTAAGAAGAACCGGAAGAATTGCCTCTATCAAAGTAGGCGAGGGCATCGCTGGTAGAGTTGTCAATACTTTAGGACAACCCATAGATGGGAAAGGTCCTATCGCAGGTGAGACTTACGAGATGCCTATAGAAAGAAAAGCACCTGGTGTTATCTATAGACAGCCTGTAACTGAGCCTCTTCAGACTGGTATCAAAGCGATAGACGCCATGATCCCTATCGGTAGAGGACAGAGAGAGCTTATCATCGGTGATAGACAGACAGGTAAGACGGCCATCGCCATAGATACTATTATCAATCAGAAAGAGTTCTACGATAGAGGTGAGCCTGTATACTGTATCTACGTTGCTTCTGGCCAGAAGTCATCTACTGTTGCGCAAGTAGCTAAGGTACTAGAGGAAAATGGCGCGATGGCATACACAACTATTGTATCTGCTTCTGCGGCTGATCCGGCACCACTACAGTTCTATGCACCATTTGCAGGGGCATGTATAGGTGAGTATTTCAGAGATACGGGAAGACCAGCGCTTATAGTCTATGATGATTTATCAAAGCAAGCAGTTGCCTACAGAGAGGTTTCTCTATTACTTAGAAGACCACCAGGAAGAGAGGCTTACCCAGGTGATGTATTCTACCTGCACTCTAGATTACTGGAGCGAGCAGCAAAGGTTATCAATAATGATGCGATTGCAAATCAGATGAATGACTTGCCCGAATCATTGAAAGCTGCTGGTAAAGTAAAAGGTGGTGGTTCACTGACAGCGTTACCTATCATCGAGACTCAGGCAGGTGATGTATCAGCTTATATTCCTACCAATGTAATTTCGATTACAGATGGTCAGATCTTCCTAGAGTCTAACTTATTTAATGCAGGTATCAGACCAGCCATTAATGTGGGTATCTCTGTATCGAGAGTGGGTGGATCAGCGCAGATAAAATCTATGAAGAAAGTTTCTGGTACACTAAAGTTGGATCAGGCACAATATAGAGAGCTAGAGGCCTTCTCTAAGTTCGGTTCTGATCTAGATGCTGCGACGATGGCTGTACTAGATAAAGGAAAGAGAAATGTGGAGGTCCTTAAGCAAGGGCAGTACTCACCACTTTCAGTAGAGAAGCAAGTTGCGATTATCTATCTAGGAACTAATGGTCTCTTACAAGATGTACCAGTAGATAAAGTAAGAGAATTTGAAGATGCGTTTTTGACACAGATAGAAACAAATCATCCTACTGTTCTAGATACGTTTAGAGCTGGAAAATTAGATTCTGAGGCACTAGATACAGTTAAGAAAGTAGCAGCGGATCTCTCTAAGAGATATAAAAACTAATAAATAAACCTTCAGTAAATGTCAGGTAGGTTAAAAGAAACCAGAGAGCGGATAACATCAGTAAAGTCCACTCAGCAAATTACCAAGGCCATGAAAATGGTCTCTGCTGCCAAGCTTAGAAAAGCACAGCAAGCAATCACGGATTTGCGTCCCTATGCTCAGAGGTTGAATAAGATGATGGTCAATATTCTCAGTAACGTAGAAGGGGAGGCTGGTTCTTCTTTCTCTACTGTAAGAGATGTATCTAAGATGGCCATAGTCGTGATCACCTCTAACAGAGGACTGGCTGGTGGTTTCAATACGAATGTGGGGAAGAGAGCTTTGCAATTGTTGAAGGAATATCCTAATGAGCAGAGCGCAGGAAAGATAGACTTACTCTTCATAGGAAAGAAGGGTTTTGATTTTATGAAGAGTAGAGCAGAGGGTTGTAACATGAATACTGATCATCTAGACCTGATGTCTGATTTGTCTTACGACAATGTATCTACTTTGTCTACCAAGCTCATGGATGCATTCATGCTGGGTGAATATGATAAAGTGTATGTTGTTTATAGCCAGTTTAGAAATGCAGCAGTCCAAGATCCTAAGGCGGCGCAGTTTCTTCCTGTCCCTAAATTACAAGGCACTAAGGAAGAGGAAGAGTCTTCACATAAGGCGGACTATCTTTTTGAGCCATCTAAGAATGAGTTGCTGGAACAATTGATCCCGAGCATCTTACAGACTTCTTTCCATAGCTATGTATTAGACATTAACGCGGGAGAGCAAGGTGCTAGGATGACAGCGATGGATAAGGCCACAGAAAACGCCAATGAACTACTTAAAGAACTGAAGATTACTTACAACAAAGCCAGACAAGAAGCTATTACCAATGAGATCCTAGAGATCGTCGGTGGTGCAGCGGCACTGGAAGGGTAGTGAATAGAAGACTAATTAGAATGAAACACCAGCCCTTGCAGAGATGCGAGGGCTTTTTTATTTCACTATTACTAATCTCATCACCTTAGTAGTCTCATTATTACTCAGTCTACAGAGATACATTCCTGGAGATAAGTTCTCCACAGAAAATCTTTGCGGACTGCCTGAAAGCGCTAGGCTCGCTACTGTTTGACCCGTTTCATTTACAATGATACACGAAGAAAATTCATAAGCGTTGTCTATAAAAACAGATGCATCAGCTATCGTAGGATTCGGATACAATACTGCTTCCAAATTTTCTTTATGTATTCTTGCGGAGCGGATTTTGGAAAACATCTCTTCTCCATTCTCATCCATTTGTTTTATTCT
>CALLAE010000135.1 GCA_938002665.1 uncultured Saprospiraceae bacterium
CCTATGATAGGGTATTCGCCAGTGTGCTTGAGGGTCTCGTAGTAAAGGCTTTCTTCCTGTATTTTACTTCTCTGATACATGGTCTCCATCGCACCGAGTACTCCACCCCGCTCTGTTATCCTATCAAACTCTGCCATCACAGCTTGCTCTACTAAGTCTGTCAACTCTTCTATAATAAAAGAGCCCTGCAAAGGATTCTCATTTTTTGCTAAGCCCAACTCATGATTGATAATCATCTGAATGGCGACTGCTCTTCTTACACTGTCTTCAGTAGGTGTCGTTATAGCCTCATCGTAGGCATTGGTATGTAGAGAGTTACAATTGTCATAGATAGCATAGAGCGCTTGTAATGTCGTTCTGATGTCATTGAAATCTATCTCTTGGGCATGTAGTGACCTACCAGAGGTCTGTATGTGATACTTCAGTTTCTGTGCTCTCTCGTTCGCGCCATACTTATGTTTCATTGCTTTGGCCCAAATTTTTCGAGCCACTCTGCCTATAACTGCATATTCAGGATCCACACCATTAGAGAAGAAGAATGAAAGATTGGGTGCGAAGGCATTGATATCCATCCCTCTGGAGAGGTAGTATTCCACAAAGGTAAATCCATTAGAAAGTGTAAAGGCCAATTGCGTAATAGGATTAGCGCCTGCCTCAGCGATATGGTAACCTGAAATAGAAACCGAGTAAAAATTCCGAACGCCTTGATCTATGAAGTACTGTTGTACATCTCCCATGAGTCGTAGAGAAAATTCCGTCGAAAAGATGCAAGTATTTTGTGCCTGATCTTCCTTTAGTATATCTGCCTGTACTGTTCCTCTTACGGACTTGAGTGCCTTGGCTTTGAGCCCTGCATACACAGCAGGCTCTAGCACCTGATCACCTGTGAGACCTAGCAGCATCAGTCCTAGTCCATCATTCCCGTCTGGAATAGCGCCTTCATACTTTGGTCTAGCCAGCCCTTTATCATCATACACTTCCTTAAACTTGGCTTCTACCTTAGCTTCCAGGCCATGCTCCTTAATGTATAATTCGCATTGCTGGTCTATAGCTGCATTCATAAAGTAAGCCGCTATGGTAGAGGCTGGACCATTGATGGTCATTGACACAGAAGTCTTCGGATTACAAAGATCAAAACCAGAGTAGAGTTTCTTTGCATCATTCAGTGAGCTGATATTGACTCCAGAGTTCCCTACTTTTCCATAAATATCTGGTCTGTGGCCAGGGTCTTCGCCATACAAGGTCACAGAATCAAAAGCTGTCGATAGCCTCTTAGCGGGCATGCCTTTAGAGAGATAATGGAAACGCTTATTGGTACGTTCTGGGCCACCCTCTCCTGCAAACATCCTCGTAGGATCCTCGCCTTTTCTTTTGAATGGAAAGACGCCTGCCGCAAAAGGAAATTCGCCTGGCACGTTCTCCTGCTTTACCCACTGCAAGATCTCCCCCCAGTCCTTATAACGAGGCAGCACAACTTTTGGAATTTCTTGCTGAGAAAGTGACTTGGTATAGTTTTCGATTTTTATTTCCTTGTCGCGGACCTTATAGATAAACTCAGGTTCTGTGTAGCTTTTTTTCTTAGCCTCCCACTTTTCTAGTATCACTTTATTTTCTCTAGATAAATCTTGCTCGAGATTTTCTTTTACTTTTTTGAGTGCCGCCAGTGCAGAGTCATCATCTACCAGCTCAATTGAAGATTCTACTCCGTAAAGCTTTCGTGCGATATCACTCTGAGCTTCTACTTCAGCATCATACTTTCTTATCGTCTCAGTAATCTCAGAAAGATATCTAACTCTAGCGGGCGGGATAATGTATTGCTTAGTAGATTCTCCTTCTGGAAGCTTAGCAATTACATCCTTCTTCCACAACTTATCCATCAATTCATTAAAGACTGCATTGACGCCAGGGTCATTAAACTGAGAAGCGATGGTACCAAAGACAGGCATCGTATCTACATCTTCATGCCAGAGGTCATGGTTACGCTGGTATTGTTTTCTGACATCACGTAGAGCATCTAGAGAGCCACGTTTATCGAATTTATTGATGACGATGAGGTTAGCAAAGTCGAGCATATCAATTTTCTCTAGCTGTGAGGCTGCACCAAACTCTGGCGTCATCACATAGACCGAGGTATCTGCATGGTCGACTATCTCAGAGTCCGACTGACCGATTCCAGAAGTCTCTAGGATGATCAGGTCGAAGCCTGAGCTTTTGAGTATGGCTATCGTACCATCTATATGCTTATTGAGGGCGGCATTATACTGTCTAGTCGCAAGAGATCGCATAAAGACTCTTGGGTCAGAGATTGAGTTCATTCTTATCCTATCGCCGAGTAGGGCTCCTCCTGTTTTTCTTTTGGACGGATCTACAGATATTATTGCCAGTGTCTTATCAGGATTATGCGCTAGGAATCTTAATACTAATTCATCTACAAGGCTAGACTTTCCAGCACCTCCAGTTCCTGTAATCCCTAGTACAGGAATTGTAGAATCTTTGACATCCTCTTTTAGTTGGGCCAGCCATTTCTGGTTTTCGTCAGGGTAGTTTTCTATTGCTGATATGAGTCTAGCAATAGAGACAGGATTTTGGGGAGATATTTTTTTAAGTTGTCCATTCAGTTCTGCAGCTATGGGGTAGTCGCATTGTTCTAGGAGGTTATTGATCATTCCTTGGAGACCCATCGCACGTCCGTCATCTGGAGAGTATACTCTGGTTATACCATAGCTATGTAAGTCTTCTATTTCTGTCGGTAGTATTGTTCCGCCACCACCTCCAAAAATCTTGATATGTCCTGCGCCTTTTTCCTTAAGTAGGTCATAGGCATACTTAAAAAACTCATTGTGCCCGCCCTGGTAGGAAGTTAGAGCGATACCCTGTACATCTTCTTCTATTGCTGCATCCACAATCTCATGCACGGGTCTGTTATGACCTAAGTGGATGACCTCAGCACCAGATCTTTGGATAATTCTTCTCATGATATTGATGGCTGCATCATGCCCATCAAATAAGGAACCTGCTGTGAGAATTCTTATCTTATTCTTTGACTGATAAGGTGCAATTTTTTCCATGATATAAAGATAGTGGTGGTTTGACTAATTCTATTATTAGCTAAGATAGTATAATTATTAGTCACTTTTGACTAGAATTGTAATTATACTTATTGTGGTTATATTATGATTCAGTAAGGGTTAAAAAAGATCAGCTAATCATACTTCATCGCTATTCATATGTACTAGTTTTCCGTTATGACATAATACTCTATTTCAACAATACTTAGTATTTATATCTAGCCGTTTGGGGCGATAATTTTACTTTTTAGCTGATTATCCTAATTTTATAATCAGCCATTTTTTAGTTTTTATTGCATTTTTGGCCAGATATAATATATTTATATCCAGCCATTTTTGAAGTTTTTATGTATTTTTGGCTGGATATAAATATAATGTAATGAACCTTCTAGGAAGAAAATCAGAAAGAAAAACCATCGATCATTGCCTTCAAAGTTCAGAGTCTAAGCTCATCGCAGTCTATGGTAGACGTAGAGTAGGCAAGACTTTCCTGATTAGAAAATACTTAGCTAAACACATC
>CALLAE010000136.1 GCA_938002665.1 uncultured Saprospiraceae bacterium
TCACTTATGCCTTTGAGATCTCCACCATGTCTTCCATATTCCAACTCTCGATTAAGCCCTTCTTTCAGACCTGCAATCGTATCATTAGTAGAGTCTCCATTTGCAAAACGATCAGGAGTAATCAGATAGACGACATCTGAAGCATCATTCCCTTTCCTATCAGCTGATCCTTCTAGTCGTTCTTTGAAAAGATACTTATAAGACAAGACTGTTTTTCTGCCAGTCTTAAATTCTAGTTTCATCTCTCCTGGCTGCACTGCTGTCAGCAATAGATCAATGAATAGATAGTTGGGATTGTCAGCCTTATGGACTTTACCTATCTTGACACCTCTATAAGAAGTCTTAGGCGTCAGGCTGGCGATATTCTCGCCATAGACCATCAGTTGTAAGGTTGGGCTACGCATGCCTGCCCACCAAAAGGGCGGTTCTACTTTTTCTATTGATTGTGAGAAGCTAGATATGGCTATCAAGCATAGAGCTATAATATTTTGGAATTTTTTTAAGGAGTATTTCATACTGTATATAATTCATTGCTGAATAGTTCACTAATTAGATAACGATATTATTTAAAAAACAAGCCTTGTAGAATATCATTCTAATTGACAATAATGCACAACTTCCATATTCTCTTTATTGCCTTTGTCTTGATACAAAGGCAAACAAAATTCAAGACTATTTTAATGCTTAAGCTACTTTATAACCACAATCTTTTGCTCAGATATCCTACCCTCTTCTTCTATCTTCACAATGTATAAGCCTGACACAATACTCTCCAAAGAAATAATTCTCTGGTCTAATTCCTCTTTTATCAATTCACCTGCTACATTGTACAGACTTACAACCCTATGAGCATTACTCTCTGACTCTATATAAAGGACTTCTCTTGCTGGATTAGGATAGACTTTGATAGCTGTGACCACTTGCTCCTCTGCTGCTGACGCTTCATCATTATTGTAACCATACGTATGATATGGCTCGAACACAAAATCTCCTGTCCCATTAGGTAGGCGCGCATAGCTGACATCAGTTTCTTGTGGTGGATACTCTAGACCATCTATCAAGGCATTGTGATTGGCTCTACTATCAAAGAGCCCTAGAAACTCTCCTTCCTTTTTGAGTTTGAAATTAGTATGCTCCTTGCCTTGATTAGCATCATCATCTGCCCAGATGGTAAGATACTGCCCAGGTAATAAAATAACATTAGGTAGTTGCCACTTAGTAGGATCATCAGGATCATCTGAAAGAAAGTAGGTATTGATAGGGGCAACCTCATTACTGGAATTATAGAGTTCTATCCAGTCATCATATTCACCAGCCTCATCCTTCTTAGAAATACTATTGCTGGCCATAAATTCATTGATTACTACTGCAGGACTATCCTTGTAACCGAGCTGCACCTTGTATTCACCACAACTAGGGAGCCTACCAGAGATAGCAGCACCAGACAACTCTAGGTAATACTCCATCTCTTGGACAGCCATGACATGGTGTACATAGGAAGCAGCACCACTAGCATCAGGAGTTAGCTCCACTTCTTCCCATGGACCAGAATCCAGTCTATAGATAAATTTTATAGCAGTTACCTCTGAAGCCTCTAAGGTTTCGATATTAAAAGTGACAAGATCTTCTGTCCACTCCTCAGTGACTGTTCCAAATGGCACAACTTCAGAATTTTCCAACTGGTTACTGGCAGAAATAGATCTAGCATCTATGTAGGCATACAAACCATATTTTACATGAGCTCCTAAGGCCTCATCATAACTTTGCAAAAAGTCCAGATACGACCAACCATAATCTCCACCTGCCAGATCATCATTTTCTCTAAAAGATTGAATAAGCTTTTTTCGTTCATCTATCTCAAAAAAGAGTGCTGAGATATTAAACTCATCCGTCAAAATAGCTCTCATGTATTCTGTAAAGCGATTTCTGTATTCACTGTTCTCCATGAGCTTGGTATAGATAGGCCTTTCTTTACCAGTCACTGAATAATCAGACCAAGTATAAATATCCGCTTCCGCCCAGTCTACATTAAACCAGTCGATACCAAAAGTATTATCGAGATCATAAGGGATATAGCTAAACCGTCCAGTCAGTGGATCATTATACAGATAGAAATTATTCTTGTTAACAATCGGTCCATCCCAGTTACCTGTAAGTATATCTAAAGCAACAACCTTCAGGTAATTATCTA
Source organism: uncultured Saprospiraceae bacterium (assembly GCA_938002665.1). GTDB lineage: Bacteria > Bacteroidota > Bacteroidia > Chitinophagales > Saprospiraceae > RFSX01. The sequence continues at coordinate 2,192 of CALLAE010000136.1, forward strand.
CATCAAAGACTTGTTCTATTTCGCACTGAAAATCATTAGCTGGAGTATTATTAAGTACCGTTATAAAGTTGGCTAGGTCTGCGTAACTGCCACCCTTGTTAGTCTTACGTTCATAAGGACCATCTTTATAGAGCGAAGGGTTACTGCCCTTGTAAGTTAGGTCAGCTGGCCATAAACATTTATAGAGATTACCTCTCCCATCTTCAAAACGTTTCTGTACATATTCTTCATCTATGTGTTCTACATTTATATACAAGCCCAGGTAGTCGCCATTGACATAGAGCGCTATATGATTGGAGCGGGAAGCAGGGACACCTATTCTGTCATAAAGATCCCAGCACAATTTGGAACGCATGATGGTAGGATCATTGTGCTCTCCATTGATATTCATTTTTTCTATACCATAAAATTTCCTCCCCGGTCTGTAGCTGTTGAACGAGACTTTGATAGACTTCTTAGCAGCACCCCTAGAAGTGTTTCCTCGCAGCCGCACACCTACCTCCTCTAAGGTATCCACAGTTCTACTGCTTGTAAAAATAAATTGCGCAGGATACTCTTCATTGCTTTCCACATTAGCTAATATCTGATCTATAAACACCTGCTCTATTATTATATCTACACGAGGCACTTCATCATCTGCAAATAGAATTCCTTTTTCAGGATTAGAGTATTGTGCTGATAGAGCTATAGTAAAAAGCCAACATATTATAATACCAACATAATGTCCCATGCTATTCTATTACTATAATTTTCTGTGTCTGCACTAATTCCTGATTACTTACTGTCAAGAAATAAGTGCCAGCAACAATGCCCCCCATAGGTATAACAACCGATGAGCTCTGCTGAGAACTAAGTGTTAATAATAATTCTCCCGTCAAAGTAGATAGTTGAATTCTGGCATCAAGTTGCTCTTCTCCCAGTTCTAATATTAGACTCTCAGAATTGCGAACAGGATTGGGGAAGCTAGAAAAAGTTCTTTCCTGTAGCTCGCTAGTCGCTGTAAAGAATCCACCAGGTGGTTCTAGTTGCTGAGATGTATAGATGCGATACTCGCCTGGCGCAAAAGGCAAGCGCTCTTCTGTATCTGTCACCTCTAATATCTCACCTGTAAAATACTCATACCAAGTCCCCGTATATGGAAACTTAGGAATTACCTGAGACTCTATCACTCTAAAATTAGCTAACACCAAAGCATCCATTTCTGGATGTAAAAGAGTCACCGACTTCACAAAAAAGTTACTGTCATTAAAATCAAAATCTCTGGTAGCGAAAGTCGGATAGCTGGTCTTGAGATGTGTCAGCGCTGCGATCCTATCATACAAGCCCCCCCTATTCTCCTCTTCAAAATAATCCCATCGCACTGGCTTCGGATCTAGTCTACAATTATTATTTACACTGCCATTGGTACATCTATTGATAGAAAAGTCATAGTTAAGTTCGCCGAACTGCCAGAGCATTTTAGGGCCAGGGATGCTGAAATAAATGGCGCTTGCTGCGGCTACCCGCTGTACAGCTGTAGCTAGTTCTCTGGTATTATAACTGCCCTCGCTATCACCGAAATTCTTGAGCTTATAGCCCATGCGCTCTTCATCGTGACTTTCCATATAAGCAATGAGATGTGGATCTTCCCAATCTCTGACAGTATAGTCTGCCCACTCTAGATCAGAAGAGTAACCCATCGCCGCTTCTCCAAACTCATGTGTCATATTACCCCAGAGCATCATACCGTAAGCTGAGAGCACTTTTTCTTCTGCGTTGTCCGCAAAATGTTCCATAATCACATAAGCCTTATCATCTAGTGACCAGATGTGATCTGCATAATCCTTTAGAATATTTATTCTACTCTGATCATAGCGGGACATGAGTCCGGCATTGTTCCCAGAGTTGGTCTGAGTGAGGCCTTTGGATAAGTCAAATCTGAAACCATCAAACTTGTATTCTTCTATCCAGTGACTCAGATTTCTTTTTACCCAGGCTTTAGTGTAGGGGCTTTCATGGTTAAAGTCATAACCGACATTGAAAGGATGGCGAGGAGTCTCATTGAGCCAAGGGTTGTCTGCAGCGGGGCGGAAGTCTGCAGCATTCCAGTAGAGCTGGCAGAGCGGGCTCTGTGAGAAAGCATGATTAAAGACCACATCTAATATGACAGCTATACCCTTCTCATGACAGGCATCTATCACAGCTCTTAACTGATCTCTCGAACCATAATATTTATCCACTGCCATATGGAAGCTAGGATTATAACCCCAGCTTTGATTCCCTTCAAATTCATTGATGGGCATGAGTTCTATGGCATTGATGCCTAGGCCATCGAGATAGTCCAAGGTGTCGAGTAGAGACTTATAATTCTTATCCCCTAGAAAATCCCGCATCAGTAGTTCATAGATAACCAAATCTGTTTTTGCAGGCTTCTCATAATTGTCCACTGTCCAAGGGTAAGCTCCCTTCTCAAGATCAAAAGCTGTTACTCTTCCAAAAGTCATAGCTTCGGGATAAGTGGGCAATCCAGCTAGCACATCAGCAGGCACTCCACCATCATTGGCTGGGTCGAGTACAACTTCAGAATAGGGGTCTGCTATTTTGATAAGGCCATCTACTAAGTACTGATATGTATTCTTACCATTATCAAAAAGAGTGGCGGGCAGCTCTATCCAAAACTTGGTTTCGTCTCTAGATTTCTTTAGTTGATAATTGAGATCTATTTCGTAGTTGTTTTCTGGACACAGCAGGAAGACATGTTGCTTACCGGGAGCAGTGAGTTGGAAAACATAACTAGAAGCTGTGCTATAATTCAGTCCATCTACTATATCATCAGCAGGATCTTCTAAAACTTCATTGTTGTCTAACACAAAATAATACACAAAAACAGTCGTCGTCTCTACACCATCTGTTATGCTCAGCTCCACAGTATGTGCACCTAGTTCAGTACCAGTTAGTGTCGTCGTAATTCTATCTGAAGTTGTCGTAGAAACTAAGGCGCCATTATCCCATAGCTGTACTGTCGCTTCTTTATTTAATTGTAAATCTATGAAAAGGTCTTCTCCTAAGTAAATGATATTGTTAGCTGAGGTAGGTGCTATAAGATTAGCGAGCAAGCCTTCGTCGGGCGGAAAGACATCCAGATAGATATCGTCTCCATTCTCTGCCCTCCCCACAGTGCTGCCATCACTATTACGAAATACAAAAGCCAATTGCTCCACCACTTCCCCAGGGTTAATCATATAGAACTCCTCTATGTTATAGCTGAGAGAATAGATGTCATTGCCTTCGCTCGTCATACGTACCCTATCATCAGGAGTACCCCAGTTGCCCTGCACATGCTTCCAGTCATTAGGTGCGGTGCTCGCACTGGTGATGACACCGGCATGTGCATATACCGTTCCTGTAAATCCTGCCAGTGCGCCATTACCTTCTGCGGCATCAAAGAATAACTTGATGTCATCATTCTGAGTAGGGAAAGCCGGTTCTGTCCAGACGACTGGCCCTTGTGGGAGGACTCCTGCCTCCTCTTCTATGGTCAGCGTTTGGTTAGCTGCTATTTTTTCTATGACTGTTTCTTTTCCTGAAGGCCAGTAGACGGTGACACGATCTACTTCAGTTGCCTCAGCCAGGCCGAAATGTAATTTACTAGTACTTTGAGATCCATAGCTAGAACCACAAGTGAGGACGTCCATTTGATTTATTCCAGCTGTAGTAAGTATCACTCTCGCACCTATGGCTTGCTTGTTAGATATGTTACCTATCAGTTTTATAGCTAGGTAGTTTTTGAGAGGGCTAGTGTTCTGGAAGATTTGATTGGTGGCATCTCCTCTATTGGCCACACAAAAATCTAGTCTTCCATCTAGATCAAAGTCCGCATAAGCGGCACCATAAGAAGCATGGGAATTATTCACTTTCTCATCCATAGGTGGCGCCTGGAAGGATAAGTTGCCATAGTTAGTAATAAGTTTGTTAGGATGATTTTCTCCATTGACAGTAAAGTGAGAATCATTGGCTATATAGATATCCTTATTGCCTGAGTTTCTAGCATCGAACAAAAAAGTACCCCAGCCCATCCCCCAGTCTTTCAGTATGGGATTGTCTACTTCATCAAAAGCGCCTTGGCCATTCTGCACATAGAGGACATTTTCATAGAGGTTGGAAAAGTATATGTCTAGTAAGCCATCTCCATTTATATCCGTGACATCCACTCCCATGCCATCCCCTTCATAACCAGTATTGGTTTCTGCTGTCGCATCTACAAAGGTGCCACCTTCATTCTTAAAGAAAAGATTACCGTCTGCAAAGTCTCTGGTCTGATAGAGGTCCTGATCACCATCATTGTCATAATCAAAAAAGATCGCCCCCATAGAATGTTGGTCATCAAATATGCCTGAGTCTCCGGTTACATCGGTAAAACGAGTTCCATCATTTCTGAGTAAGATATTATTCTTTAAGGTAGCTGTTATATAGAGATCTAGATCCCCATCATTATCATAGTCCGCAGCATGCACAGACCTTAGTGGTACATTCACATTGAGTTGCATTTCATTGGTCACTTCCGTGAATGAGCTACCCTCGTTTCTATACAAGCTAGATCTATTAATTTGGCTACCTACAAAAAGATCTAAGTCTCCATCATTATCGTAGTCAAACAACAAACTGGCCTTATTCCCAAAATCATCTACTCCCCACGTTTCCGCAGCTTCCTCAAACTCAAAGTTGCCTTTGTTTAAGTAGAGCAAGTTTTTACCTATACGTCTTGTAACAAAAATATCCTCTAGTCCATCACCGTTAACATCACCTACTGTCATGCCGCTTGTCGTTCCCCCTTGGTCAAAACCAAAGTCGGCCGAACGTTCTGCAAAAGATTGACTGAATAGACAAGTAATGCTGCAAATTGAGCATAAGAAAAGAAAGAACTTTGGCATCTAAATAATTGAAAGAAGGTATGGCCATATTGGCATTTAAAAAATCTAGTATCCTGGATTCTGAACTAAGTTCAGATTAGCTGCTATATCAGAAGAAGGAATCGGAAAAATATCTCTGTGTGGTTCCACTTGAGCCCCTTCCTTTACACCACCTTTCCATTGCCAGAGATAATCACCATCTGAGAACTGACCAAATCGGACCAAGTCTGTTCTTCTATGACATTCCCAGTAAAGCTCTCTTGCCCGCTCATCTAGTAGCAATTCTAAATCCAACTCATCGGCAGAGACATTGCCTCCAGCACTGCCATAAGCTCTTGTCCGCACTTCATTAAAATAATCAGTGGCTTGTTGCTTGTCGCCTCCCGCTCTCATAATCGCCTCCGCTGCCATCAGATAAAAATCAGCTAATCTAAACACAGGGAAATCCGTATCTGGAAAATCTGTGTCAGAACCTAGCGCACCATCAGAGGTAACGTTTTTAAATTTATTGACCGCATAGCCATTTGTAAACTGTGTCACGTCTTCTATATCTAGTGTCTGCCCATCACTGTAGAAATGAGCTCTCGTATCAAAACTTGCAGAGTTAATCGCATAAGTATAATCTGGCCTGCCCAAGTATAGTAAGAAAATATACTCTCCTGCTGGAACAGCTATATCCGACCCTCCATACTCCAAAATGCCATCAGCAGTATCATCGCCTAGGCGTTGTCCAGTACTACTTACAAAATCAATAGTACCTTCTGTAACGACAACTGTAGCAACCATAGCCTGATTGTCAGCATCCCACTCCATAGCACCCTCCACTCCATCTACTATATCACCACTTATAGACCAGTCTGTCTTCTCTACAACATAGCTATTATCATTCAGGTCTATTCTGATAAGATGCAGACCAGCTTCTTCCACCACTATATTTGCACCGCCATTATCTAATATACCATCACCATCGTTATCTCCAAGGAAAGGACCATTAAGAGATGGGATCGTTCTCACAACGAAATCCCCGCCCGCAGATGGAAAGTATTTATAGCCTTCAAAAATATTATCGCCTCCAGCTGAAGTCAGTGAACTTTCAGGACCTATAACGGGCTCACCTTGATAGCTGCCTGGCACATATACTTGACCATAAGTTACGGTATTTCCTTCCTGTGCCATAGCTATGCTTCCTCCCAACTCTCCAAATTTTTCTACTAACTGTCTGGTCGTCCGTACACCACCCCAGCCACCGCTGACACCTGAGTCTAGAGAATTCATAGTGCCGCCTATTGCTGCTCTGATGATAAAGGTCATCCCACCCCAAGTCCTCGTATTGACACCATCAAAGGCAATAGGAAAAATAATCTCATCAGAAAGATGGTTATCTGCAAGAAAAAGATTCTGGTAGCTAGGCTCTAAACTATAACCGCCATTAATCAGCTTTTCACAATAAGCCAAGCAATCATTCCATCTTGCTGTACCGGTATAAACTTCTGCGTTCAGATAGAGCTTAGCAAGTAAGGCCCATACTGCACCCTGATCAGCACGGCCATATTCATTCGTTCTGACTGGAGCGATGACATCTTCTATCGCAAGCAATTCTGACTCTATATAACTGAATAAGTCAGATCCTGCTATTTGCTCTGGAAAGAAAGAACCGACACCATCTTCTTCTGTGACAAAAGGAACATTTCTAAAAATATCTATAGCATGCCAATAACTCAAGGCTCTCAAATATCTGGCCTCTGTTCTATAAGCATCCACTTCAGCTTGTAAGTCTGACTGCTCTCTGCCTGATAATTTTTCTGTCGTGGTTTCTCTCAGAAATTCATTACACAAAGGAATCTGATAAAAGACCCGACTATAAAAAGCAAAAGTAAAACCATCTGTAGGTGTCCAAGTCTGGTTATGAAAATCTTTGATGGTCTGATCATTCCATCCCACGAGCGCTTCGTCTGTGGTAAACTCTTGGTGGTACCATAAGCCTCTGAGATATTGTCCAAAACCCTCATCTATTCCATCTATATCCGAGTTGCCCGCCGGGCCCTGTTGTCCCGAGACCGCGAGACCTGCATAGAGCTTAGCCAATACTTGCTTATAAGCGTCAGGGTCCTGATAGACCTGCTCTGAAGTAGACACATCAGGGTCTGTAGGAACGGTATCTAGATCTTTAAAACATGCAGAGAAACTCACTGCGGAAATGATTATCGCGAAGTATATATATTTTAATTTCATGTCTTCCTTTTTGCTGTATTAAAACTTTGCTGATACACCGAACACATAGGTTCTCGGTCTGGGATAAAGATTATTATCTATGCCATTATCCGTTTCAGGATCCAGACCTGAATAACCAGTAAAGAGCAAAGGATTCTGAATTGTAAAATACATACCAGTAGAGTAACCTATCACTGCGTTCAGATCGTAGGATAAGGTCACATGGTCTACTCTCAGAAAAGAAGCATCTTCCAGAAAATGATCGCTAAAGGTTAAGTTGCCTTGATCGTACACATTATTATCTACTGCAGACTGATGGACGTTCTGCAACACATTAGTAGGTGTCACCATCCTATTGATATAGCCAAGGTCTGTAGCGACATTATTATAGATGTAGTTTCCAGTCAATGCTCTCGCTCCGAAAGAAAACCCAAGGTCTCCCACACTGACATTACTGGTCAGTCCATATGAATAATCGGCAGCAGGCTTATAGATTCTATACTTATCATCAGCTAAGCCATTCTCATTTCTATCCACAAACTGACCTTCTAAAAGCTCTCCTGTATTCTCATCATACTTCTGCTCAAAGACATAAAAGCTATTCGGGGCAAAACCGACGCTGTGTATCTGGATATTAGACCCTACTCCACCAGAAATACCGCCAGTGAAAATACCTTCGTAATCTGGATCATCTGTCGCTGTCAACTTCGTGATCTCATTCTTGTTATATGCCACATTAAAAGAAAGGTTCCAACTAAAGTTATCTTTTTGCACAGGAGTCAAAAAGAGTGCTAGCTCGATACCATTATTTTCCATGTTGCCGACATTAGTAGTTACAAAATTAGTCAGGTTGGTGCCAGCTGGAACTGGCACTCTATTAAGCAAGTCTTTTGTATTCCTTTGGTAGAGGTCTACCGAACCAGAAAGCTTATCTCTAATGATAGAGAAATCCACTCCTACATTGTAAGTTGTTGTCTCTTCCCATTTGATATTAGAATCATATCCTTCTGGCCTCTGCGTATTATAGAACTCACTGCCGAATTGATATCGGGCATTTTCAAAGCTGGCTGTGTACTGCGGTAGGTAAGCATATTTGTTTCCTATATTTTCTTGGCCCGTCACTCCCCAACCTAGACGGAGCTTTAATCTATCTAATGAGGGCTTATCATTTTCTATCAGCTTTATGGCCATAGCGGCTGCCGGGAAAAGACCCCATCTATTCTCTGGCGAGAAACGACTAGTCCCATCTCTTCTCAGACTCAAGGTAGCCAATACCCTATCTTGGAAATTAAAGTTCAACCTTCCAAATAAAGAGATCAAATATAGCTCATCTGTATCTAGACCTGTGGTAGTTTCCGTTTCAGTGAGTGCCTGATTAGAGTTTGTAAATTCGTTTCGGTAACCGAATTTTTGCCAGGAGTAACCAGCCATAAAATCCAAATTGTTTTTACCTAGATCTTCATTATAGTTTAGATAAAATTCTAAGAGATCATTGGTTCTCTTTTGGGTATACCTATTATTTACACCTCCTCCTGTCAATGGATCGAAAGCGAAGGAGGCGTTAGTGGGTACTTCTATGGTTCCATTAGAATTGGATACATCACTTGCTACATTTAGATTAGCCCTTAGTGCTGTCAGAAAGGGTAATCTGTAATCAACAGAAGCATTTGCTATTAGTCTATTGACACTGGAATTATCGTCTCTCAGATTAAGGAGTGCTAAGGGATTGGTAGGAGCAATAAATTCCGGATTGCCACTGGCATCTGTCCAGGTTGTAAACCCTCCGTAAGGACTATCTGGGTCCAGAGGTGTCTGTGTAGGGTCAAAACCTGAGGCATTACCTATTGCTCCTCGATCAGCGAAATGATTCTTTGACCATATCGATTTTACACCAAGGTTGACCTGCAGGGTATTGTTAATAAAGCCCGGATTTACATTTATCCCTAAGGACTGACGCTTATAGTTATCTGTCATCAGGACGCCATTCTTATCTAAGAAACCTAGCGACAATCTGTAAGGTAATTTTTTAAGACCTCCTGTCAGATTGATATTATGTTCATGACCAAAGGCAGTCTCGTAGATTTCGTCTTGCCAGTCAGTATCGGCGTCTCCGAGGTTTTCTACAGCCGGCGCATCTTCACCATATTCCTCTATGAGAGTTTCTCTAAATTCAGCTGCGGTAAGGACATCTACCTTGTTAGAAATTTTTCCAAAACTCACATTGCCATTATATCCCACAGCTAACTTATCTGCGCTCTTTCCTTTCTTAGTTGTTATCAGTATCACCCCACCCGCTGCTCTGTTGCCATAGATAGCTGCTGCTGAAGCGTCTTTTAGTACCGTAAAAGTTTCTATATCGTTGGGATTGATGACATCTAGGGGATTTCTGTTTCCAGCGATATCGTCGTTACCTAAGGGGACACCATCTATAACAATAAGGGGATCATTGGAGGCATTGAGTGAGGACTCTCCTCTTATTCTA
>CALLAE010000137.1 GCA_938002665.1 uncultured Saprospiraceae bacterium
AGTCACGCATCCTTCAACGAAATCATCTTCAGTATAAATGCCCAACTGAGAATAGGTGATAGTAGAATCGGATTGGAGGCTGTTTGAATAATCATCTTCGCAAATACTATTTCTAAAACCCTCCGCATAACAAAGGATGAAGTCATAAATATATCCAACTCTCCATTGTGTAGGCTGCTCTGGTAAAGTTTCAAAAGTCCAGTGAAAAGAAGTATCTACAGCAAAATGATTAGTTATAGAAAATTCGATCTTTATTTTATTCTCAGAAGTATACCCGGAGTTAGAATTAAGACTGATCTCTAATTGACCGCTTGCAAAGCTGCATGTAAAGAGAAGTGCTGCTAAAAGAATATTTTTCATGGAAGTTTTATCCTAATATACAACTCATTAAACTTTTGCAACGACCTTTTCTACACATTGCTGATAGACCTGCTCATACTGCGGAACGATATTATCTCTAGAGAATTCCAAGGCCTTATTTCTAGCATTAGATCTGAAACTGGCTAGTAAATCTTCATCTTCTAGCAGTAACAAAGCCTTGGTAGCCATAGCTTCCCAGTCACTGATATCACAAAGGAAGCATGTCTCACCATCTATATTTACTTCTGGTAGTCCGCCTGCGTTAGAAGAAACTACAGGGACACCACAGGCCATCGCTTCTAGAGCTGCGAGACCGAAACTTTCCTTTGCTGAGGGCAGTAAAAAGAGATCCGCAATAGATAGTAGATCTTCTACTGCGTCTTGCTTTCCTAGAAAATGAATATCACTACAAGTCCCCAGCTCTCTGCACATAGCCTCTACTTTTATTCTCTCAGGGCCATCGCCTATAAGTAGTAGCTTAGCCGGGACTTTCTTTCGTATTTCTGCAAAGGCCCTAACTGCATCATCTACCCTCTTTACAGGTCGGAAATTAGAAATATGCATAATTATCTTCTCTCCATTAGGGGCAAAAGCGGCTCTGTTTTCTGGATTTGGCTTTCTATCGAAGCGTTGGAGATTGATAAAATTATAGATGACATTTATCTTCTTCTCTATCTTAAACTGACTGAGGGTCTGCATCTTCAGAGAGTCTGAAACGACCGTCACCTTATCAGATTTGTTGATACTGAATTCTACGACAGAAGACAAGGATTTATCTAAGCCAACCAGAGTAATATCTGTACCATGTAAGGTCGTCACGAAAGGCAGACGGATATTCTGCGCTTGCAAGATCTGGGTAGCCAGAAAAGCTACCGTGGCATGAGGAATAGCATAGTGAACATGCAAGACATCTAGATTAGCATGCTGGGCGACGTCTACTATCTTACTAGCCAGCAAGCTATCATAGGGTGGATGCTCAAAGAGAGGATATTCATAAGAACCCACCTCATGCAAGAAGACATTACTTATATAGCTGGTCAGTCTGGCAGGACGCTTATAGGAGATAAAATGTACCTCATGACCTTTTTTAGCTAAGCCAATTCCTAATTCTGTAGCTAATACACCACTGCCTCCATAAGTCGGATAACAGACTATTCCTATTCTCATGCTTTAAAATTATGTCGTTTCTGTGTTAAATTGTTCCTCTCCAAAAAAAGTTAAAATGGAATTTGCCTTCTCATTAATGAACCAATATCACATATATTTAGTTTAGTTCAAGGCTGTTAACCCCATTATCTTCAAACCAAACAATTTCCAGCTTCAAAACTCAAGATGGTCGTCTACTCAATAAAAGATCTCGAAAGTCTTTCTGGCGTCAAAGCCCATACCATAAGAATATGGGAAAAGCGCTACGACCTCATCCAACCCAAAAGAACTAAAACAAATATCAGATACTATACAGACGAAGACCTGAGAAAGCTACTCAATGTCTGTTATCTCTACAACAAAGGCTACAAGATATCCAAGATAGGTCAGATGTGTCATGAGACCATAAAAGACAAAGTCTCAGAATACTCTAAAGTAAATCTTTCTTTCAAAGATCAGTTAGACGCCTTAATGATCTTCATTTTAGATCTAGACAGTTACAACTTCAATAAAATCTTAGATCAAAACATCTCGCAAAAGGGGTTAGAAAAAACAATGATGGATCTCATCTATCCTCTACTAGACAAGCTCAGCATCGCCTGGCTAGCTGGTTCTTTTTTAGAAGTACACGAGTCCTATGTCACTCAAATAATTAAATCGAAAATTTTATTCTGCACAGAGCAGATAGAAGCCAAGCCGGAAAACCACCCTACTTATTTGGTTTTCTTGACGCCAGGAGAAGAACAGGAACTCAGCCTACTCTATCTCCATTATATGCTCAAAGTAAATGGCTGTAAGGTTATCAATCTCGGCAACGGTGTCAACTTAGGAGATCTTAATTATGCCATAGCTGCCTGCAAGCCTGATTACGTTTTTACGATAATCAACCAAGAAATTAAAAACATGCCGCTGCAAAATTTTGTGGATGTGATTGCGCAAGGTCTTGGAGAAGCCAAACTATTGCTGACAGGTTATCAGACTTTGACCCCAGGAATAACTTGGCCTAAAAATGTACAGATTCTGAAAGATCTAGAACAGACCCTTAAGCATATAAAAGCTAGCTAGGTCACTTATCAGAGAAGCCACCTAGACCATCTATGGTAAGAATAAGCTCATAGCCTTGGTTGGCTTCCATATTTCGTTCCATCAGCTTTTTTCTCCCTTTACCATTATAACGATACTTAAATCCCACCGTATTAGGGGCAATGATACCTTCGTTTTTGGCTACAATGAAAACAGAATTGCCCTTCAGTGGATCGATATCAAGTTTGATTTTTTTAGGCTCTTCCTGCAGCATATAATTTTCTAAGATCCACTCATCATTAAAGCTTACTGAAATAGAATCTCTATCTATAAGATCTGGATCATAGAATTCTAAAATGACATAATCTTGCTCTGGCTCTGCGGCTATGACAGGAGCAGAAGGTGCACTGGGAGTAGGAGTGCTGGTAGAAAGCGGCAAGGCCTTCTGTGTTACTACAGCTTCTATTTCTTGCATTTTCTGCGGGTAGGTCAGTTTGTAGAGTACTGGCCTATCATCATACGCTAATAAGGCTTTGGCCTCCTTTTCTAAGATTTGATTCATCTTGGAGACAAAGCCTGGACTTATACTATTGAAGGAACTCAGTAAGATGTGATTGTGCATGTAATAACTCTTACCATAGAGCTTATAGTTTTCAGGTACCGCCCCACCGTTCTGCTGGTTAGTCAGGAACCTTGTCATTTCTCTTACCTGTCTAGAGAGCTCTGCAGCTATCAGCTTTTGGCTATTAGATAACTCATAATCTCTTGTTTCTAAATTATCTACCGCACCTAGTATTCTACTGATATAGTTATCTAGCTTAGAAGTATTATCGTTTCTAATTTCTTTTATCAAAGAAATAGAGGCACTATGTATTTCAAAGAATACAAAATCTAATGGATCATATTTGTATGTAAGGTGACCTCTTACGCTTCTAGCTAGCTGATCATGAAGGCTGGCATATTTATCGAAATAAGAGACAACTCTTTCTAGTAGCTCATAAGACTTGTAGACGTTTTCTTTCACATTCAGGTCTGAACTCTTCAGAAAATTCTCTATCTCAAATCTCAGACTATTGATAGAATTAAGAATCGTCTTTATGTCAGATACATAACTATTCAGTCTACTAGCCACAGAGGATGGAAGAGCTGCAGACTTCCTTTTGGTAATATCAGCTAACTGGATGGCAGATTCATTACTGTCACTGGTATTTATATCTGGATTATCAAAGATGCTAGCGCCTAGTTCTTGATTAGTGATATGAGTATTGATCTTATGACTGTCTAAGTCTATGTACTTATTGAGGTCCTTATTATAATTGACAAATAAGATGTGCGCTACTGTCAGTCCATGGACACTTTCATTAAGGAACTGTATATAACTATTAAGTGCCTTCATTTCTGCCTCACCCTGAGTATAGCTCTTACCACCACAAAGTAGTAGTATCACAAAACAGAATAACCTTAAAAATGACACGTGATACATAGTTCTATTCAGGGTATTAATCTTATGAGGCCTTGAAAAGTAAGGGGTTACTGGAAATAAAGACGCAAATATAGTCCTTGAGTTACTAAATTAATCTTACTACCTTTGAATTTGTGAGGATTTTAAAGGTCATATTATTACTATTCCTGATATGCAAAAGCTCTCTCAGCTTTAGCATAGGTGCTGAACTCCTAGGAGGCAGTAGCAGCTGCTGTGACCAGACAGAAGAGACTTCCAAGGACTGTGGCTCTGACCAAGAGGAAGAAAAAAAGAAGTGTTGTACTACCGTCTGCGACTGCCTGTGCTGTGGTCATATCTTCACATTCAATGAATTCATAGTTGCTCAGATTGCAACTCCAAGCATAATCGCTGAGACAACTATAGATTATACCTTTAGCTATAGATATAAATTCTCCTCAGGTTTTTGGCAGCCGCCCCGGTTATTAGAAGTATGAATATGAATTCAGCTTTTAGATAACTCATAATATTAACATGAAACATAAATTTTGGGTGCTATGCTGCATGCTATTTATAGCACAGTATGCATCAGGTCAAGACCTCCTAGAGTACAAGTTCCGAGTAGAAGGCGCTTGCGGGATGTGTCAAGACAGAATAGAAAAAAATGCCAAAAAAATAGGGAAAGCTAAATCTGCCTCATGGGATGTAGATAGCAAAATCCTAACTGTAGAGGTAGACGAATCCAAAACCTCAGTATCGGAAATAAAATATCATCTTGCTCAGGCAGGACATGACAATGGTGACTTTACTGCTCCTCAGGATGTGTATAACCAGCTGCATTTCTGCTGCAAGTACCGACCAGATGATGCTCAGCATATAGTCGAACATCAAGACGGAAGTCAGCACGAGAATCCAGCAGCAGAAGATGGTCCTGTAACAACTGCCGAGGGCTATATATATGCCATGGAAAATGGTGAAAAAGTGGCGCTCATCGGTGCTTATATCACCTTTGAAGGCGCTAATGAAGGAACCACAACTGACCTAGATGGCTTTTTCAAATTAGAAAATACGGGTCAGCATTCTGAAATCAGAGTGAGCTATATTGGCTATGAAGATCAGGTCATCCGACTAGAAGACAGATACATAGAAGTGACTATGGCAGATGGCCATCAGCTAGAGGTCGTAGAGATCAGCTATAGAAAAAGGACTACAGAAGTTTCTTTTGTAAATTCCATAAATGTAGAGAGCATCTCTAGAGAAGAACTCTGCAAAGCTGCTTGTTGTAACCTATCTGAAAGTTTTGAGACCAACCCATCGGTAGATGTTTCTTTTAGCGATGCCATCACAGGCACTAAGCAAATACAAATGCTCGGCCTCGCTGGCCCCTACGTACAGATAACGAGAGAACTCATACCGGATGTGAGAACCATGAATACTGTCTATGGTCTGAACACGACGCCTGGTCCCTGGATAGAAAGCATACAGCTTATAAAAGGTACAGGCTCTGTAGTAAATGGTTTTGAAAGTTTCACAGGTCAGATAAATGTAGAATTGAAAAAACCTGAAAAGGGGGAAAGATTGCATATCAATGGCTTTGCTAATAATGGAGGACGAATAGAACTCAATACCAATTTCAGAGCTGATGTGACAGATAATATTGCGACAGGCATCCTCTTTCATGGGAAGAATAATCAGTCGGTCCATGACAGGAATGATGATGGCTTTATGGACATGCCACAAGAAAGAGATTTTGTCGTTGCCAATAGATGGAAATTTAAGCGCAAGAAAAACATAGAAGCACAGTTCGGCGTCAAGTATTCTAATCTCAATCATACCTCTGGATATCATGATCACTTTTCTGGTGATTCACAAGATCATGCGAATCACTGGCGCATGAAAACTGAAACTAGGCGAATAGATGTGTGGAGTAAGACTGGCTACATATGGCCCGAAAATCCAGAGAGATCTATAGGCTTACAGCTGAGCGGTGTGATACATGACCAGAAAGCGGAGTATGGTTTTAAGCCCTACGATACAGAAGAAAGATCTTTCTACTCTAATCTTATCTTTCAGAACATCTTCGATAATGGTCACATCCTCAGGACAGGTCTGACTTATCAGCTGGATGACATCTACGAGCGAGTGGGAAAATCTCCTGTCGGTTTTCATGAGCGGAATGAGTCAGTTCCTGGTGCTTATGCAGAATACACCATCAAGGATAATGATAAGTGGGCCATTATACCCGGTCTGAGAGTAGATAAGCATAGCAACTACGGTACTTTTGTCACTCCGAGGTTACATGCAAAATATAATCTCAGTGATCAATCCATCGTGAGACTTACCGCTGGAAGAGGCCAGAGAACAGCTAACATCTTTGCAGAGAACATGGCCCTTTTTGCCAGTAGTAAAGGCATCACCTTTATCAATCCCTCCACTGATGATATTCCTTATGGTCTAGAAGCAGAGGTCGCATGGAATTATGGTATCAACTATACCCAAGGGTTCAGAGTCGCAGAGAAAGAAATGGTTTTTGCCCTAGACGTATACAGAACAAGTTTTGAAAACCAGATCGTAGCAGATTTTGAAAACCCCGTAGAGCGCAGCGCACCTAGAAACATCTATTTCTACAATCTAGAGGGGCAGTCATTTTCTAATAGCCTACAAGTCAAGCTAGACTATGAGCCTGTAGAAAATCTAGACCTAAGAATCGCTTACAGAATGTTCGATGTACAGACGACCTATGAAGGGCAGCTGCTAGAGAAGCCTTTTGTGTCTAAGCACAGAGCTTTTCTCAATGCTGCATACAAGACCAAGAGTGACTGGCACTTTGATACAACACTGAACTGGAGAGGGTCTCAGCGCTTGCCTAGCACAGCGGGTAGCCCTGTAGAATTTCAGAGACTGACTAATTCGCCCTCCTACTTCCTAGCCAATGCACAGATAAGTAAGCGCTGGGGTGATGGCAAGTTTGATATCTATCTTGGTGGAGAAAACCTTTTTAACTATCAGCAGAAAGATGCAATTATATCAGCAGAGGACGCCTTTGGCCCTTTCTTCGATGCATCTAATGTCTGGGCGCCCCTCTTTGGAACAAATATCTATATAGGCTTCCGGTATAATCTGGCAATGAAAAAAGAAAATTAATAAACCGAAGTGGAGCAATATTCTTGCTCCACTTTTTTTATCCTTGTGCTATGGGAATGAATAACAATGATGTCATCAGAAGAGTCCGCTACACCTTTGATTTCAATGATGACAAGATGATAGAACTCTTTAAGCATAATGGCCTAGAAGTTACTAGAGCTCAAGTCAGTGCCTGGCTCAAAAAAGATGGTGATCCCGAACAAGTGCCCCTGAAAGATGTAGAGCTAGCCACTTTTCTAAATGGCCTAATCATAGAAAAGAGAGGAAAAAAGGAAGGCGTAGAAATGATTCCCGAACGCCAACTCAACAATAATCAGATCTTCAGAAAACTCAGGATAGCACTGAATCTGAAAGATGTAGATATTCTAAAACTGTATGACCTTGTAGATATCTATATCAGCGAGCACGAGCTTAGTGCTTTTTTTAGAAAACCTAGCCAACGCCAGTATCGCGCTTGTCAAGATCAGTTCCTCCGAAATTTTCTAAAAGGGATGCAATTAAAATATCGAGACAATAAATGAAAAATCTCTACTGGCTCTTCTTCTTAGCTTGCGTCTCATGCCAGCAATCAAAAGATTCTAAGACAGCAACCTACAGCTATGATGTAGAGGCAAAAATTGACAGCCTCGGCATTAGCCTCAAAACACCAGGCACCCCAGTCGCTAATTATGTACATGCTGTCAGAACAGGCAACTTAATCTTCCTTGCAGGAAAAGGTCCCAAAGATGCTGATGGAAATAATATCGTAGGCAGATTAGGTGAAGACATGTCCATAGAAGCTGGTTATCAAGCCGCTCGACGTATAGGCATCTCTCAGCTAGCGGTTCTAAAAGCAGAACTCGGCGACCTCAATAAGGTCAAAAGAATCGTCAAAGTACTCGGTATGGTAAAATGTACTGATGACTTCACACAACAATCACAAGTCATCAATGGCTACTCTGACCTTATGGTAGAAGTTTTCGGAGAGCAAGGAACACATGCAAGAGCCGCTGTGGGCATGAATGCCTTACCGGGAGGCATATGCGCCGAGATAGAAATGATAGTAGAAGTGGAATAGACTATATGTATGTAAATCAGAGTGAATTGCACCCACTATTCTAACTCCCACACAATCCTAAGATATAATTAAAGGCATCCTGATAACCTAGTTTGCCCGCCTCTCGCATATCTGCGCAAGCCAGCTCCTCCTGCTCTAGCTGTAATTGCACATTAGACCTATTATAAAAGGCCTCTGCATGGGTAGGGTCTTCTTTGATGACCACATTAAGATCCCCTAAGGCTTCATTCCATTGTTCTAATCTCATCAAAGACAAAGCCCTGTTATAATAATGCAACTTGTCTTGCTCTACTGCGATAAGAGCGGTATAATCCTGGACAGCGGTATCATAATCTTTCTTTCTTAGACTTATAGTTGCTTTGTTTTTGAGTGCAGGAAGATAGTTAGGCACTAAGCCTAGCACGTCATTATATGCCGCATAGGCCGCATCATAATCTTCTTTTTTCAGTAGACACTTTGCTTTATAATTTGCGGAGTTTTTGTCTTTCGGATCTTGCTCTAGCACTTTCGTGGCTAGTGCTAGTGCCGCATCATAATCACCCGCTTTGTATTCCAGCTTCGTTTTTTCTATAAGTGCAGGTTTGTATTCTGGATCTGCTTTCAGTGCAAGCCCAAAAGATTGCTTAGCTAAGTCTGCATTCTCTTTTTTTAGATAACAGACTCCTAATTGGTAATACACTTTTTCTGTTGCCTCATCTTTGGCTATTGCCTCCTGAAAATCTCTGATGGCTTTATCATAATTTTCTGACAACATCTGAATCTTAGCTCTATAGTAATAGACTTTTGTTAAGCCTGGATCCGCTACTAATGCTCTAGAAAAGCTTTTGATGGCTTCCTCATTTTGCTCCATACTCATGAGGCAGTAGCCTGCATAATAATGTGCCTTGGCATTGTCTTTATCTAACTTGATGCATTTTTTAAAATCTTTTGCTGCAGCAGCATATTCTTTCAACTTCATTTTTGCAGTCGCTCGTCCAAAATAGGCCACCGGATACATCGGATCTATAGCCAGCGCCGCAGAATAAGCGGATATCGCAGCATCTTGGTCGCCAGCCTTAGCAGCTGCCACCCCTTCATTATACTTCTTTACAGTCTCTGGAGCTTGTCCATAGAGAATACCTATAAACAATAGGCAATAGAGCTGAGTTAGTACTTTACTATACTTCATAGTTCACTTTTGATGATAAATTAGAGGATTGGCTATGCGTAATGGTATGAAAACGATGGTAACCTAGGCTTTTATTATTTTTAACTATCTAATAGTTTTGTTAACATTGGTTACACTTCACAAATCTGAGTTGAAAAAACAAGATAATCAAGTATTAAACCCCGAAGCTGATGGACAGGCGTCCTCAAGGAAGGAAGACCACATAGATATGGCCTTTCGTTCTGCTTGTGATAAAGCCAATGTAGACCAGCGTTTCCACTACGAGCCTATGCTTAGTGGACATACAAGACAGGATCTAGATCTATCTGTGACTATTGCAGGCAAAAAGATGTCCTACCCTCTCTGGATATCCAGTATGACTGGTGGGACAGAAAAAGCCAAAGCCATAAACCACAACCTTGCTAAGCTATGTGGTGCTTATGGACTAGGCATGGGACTAGGCTCTTGTAGACAGCTACTCTATGAAGACAAACGGATGAATGAATTTGACATCAGAGAACTGATGCCAGATAGTCCGCTTATGATAAATCTAGGTATCGCTCAGGTAGAAGAGTTGCTCGCTAAAGGGGAAACTTCCATTATAAGAAATCTAGTCTCTCGCTTAGATGCAGATGGGCTCATCATTCATATTAATCCTCTTCAAGAATGGATGCAACCAGAAGGGGATAGAATACAACTAGCACCAATAGACACTGTCAAGGCACTCTTATCAGAAGCAGACTACCCTATCATAGTAAAAGAAGTCGGACAGGGTTTCGGAATGGAAAGTCTGAAAGCCCTCTTGTCACTTCCTATAGCAGCACTAGATCTTGCTGGTTATGGAGGGACTAATTTTTCTAAACTGGAACTCTTACGTTCGGATGAGTTAAGACATGCTAGCTTCAAAGGTGTCCTAGACCTAGGCCATACCTGTGAAGAAATGATCTCTAATATCAATGCACTCTATCGTAGTGAACCACAGCTGATAAAGTGTAAACAGCTGATTATATCTGGAGGTGTAAAAGGTTTCTTAGACGGTTACTATCTGATGCAGAAGTCCACCCTCCCTGCCATCTATGCACAGGCATCAGGCTTTCTGCGCCATGCCTTAGATTATGAGCAATTGAAAAAATATTTAGAACTAGAGCTAGAAGGACTGAAAATGTCCCATGCCCTTCTTAAAGTCAAATAGTAGCAGTGGATCAGGACAAAAAAACGATAAGCGGATTTTCTAAACTCTCTAAAAGAGGAAAGATAAAGTGGATAGTATCCAACTTTTATAAGGAACCCGATAAGGTCATGTCTGAGCTCATGAGCTACTGGCACTCTAATGAAGAACAACAAAAAATCCTAGACAACTTCAGTGAGAATACCATCAGTAATTTCCCCATGCCTTTTGGTGTCGCCCCAAATTTTATTATCGATGATAAAGCTTACTGTATTCCGATGGTAATAGAGGAAAGCAGTGTGGTAGCGGCAGCTTCTAGTGCGGCTAAGTACTGGATGGATAGAGGCGGATTCAAGACAGAAGTTATTTCTACAAAAAAACTAGGCCAAGTTTCTTTTATCTGGTCAGGTGACAAAGCCAAATTACAATACCACTTTGAAGAGATTAAGCAACAGCTGATAGAGGAATGTTTTAGTATAACCAGCAGTATGGTCAAGCGCGGTGGTGGTATAATGGATATAGATCTCATCGATTTTACGGATCAGCAACCAGGACTATTCCAGCTCATGGGTACTTTCGAAACTTGCGATTCCATGGGTGCCAATTTTATAAACACCTGCCTAGAGCAGTTTTCTAAGTCTCTTATAAATTTCTTTCAGACCAGCCCATTGTTTTCCGGAGCTGAAAGATCTGTAGAAATCATCATGAGTATCCTCTCTAACTATACACCGGAATGTATGGTGCGGGCATGGGTGGAATGTCCTATAGATCAACTAGGAAAGTTTCCTAATGGTATGAGTGCAGAGGATTTTGCGAGGAAGTTTGCACTGGCAGTGAAGATAGCTGAGATAGATCCTCACAGAGCTGCGACCCATAATAAGGGCATCTACAATGGCGTAGATGCTGTAGTACTAGCAACAGGAAATGATTTCAGGGCCATAGAAGCTTGCGGGCATGCCTACGCTTCTAGGGGCGAGAACTATTCTAGCTTATCACATTGTGAGATAAGGAATGGTGTCTTTAAGTTTTGGTTAGATCTGCCACTAGCTGTAGGTACCGTCGGTGGGCTGACTTCTCTTCACCCTATAGCCAAGAGATCACTAGAATTACTAGAAAATCCCAATGCCAAAGAACTCATGTGTATCATCGCCGCTACAGGCTTAGCGCAAAATTTTTCTGCTCTGCGATCACTAGTGACTACAGGTATCCAGCAGGGTCATATGAAAATGCACTTACAAAATATCCTCAATCAGCTAAAAGCAACTAAGGATGAGGAGCTTTCCGCCATAGAGCACTTTGCAGATGAAATAGTTTCCTTTAGTGCTGTGCGAGCATATTTGGAGAAATTACGTCTTGGGTAGATTCTAACTTCGACTAAAAGTCTTAACTTTAGATAAATCATAAACATACTTCCATGAAATATCTGAATACTCTAGTACTTTTTTGTGCAGTTCTTTTCTCTTGTAGCAAAGTAGAAAACGAGACTGTATACCTTAAAGCAGATGCTGAGATATCAGAAGAGGCTAGAAATGCTATTCTTCTAGAAAGCTCTCCTATTAAAAGCTTTTTAGGGACTTGGACCCTAGAATCTAGAGTTAAGGATGGCGTAATGGATGAGCCGACACCACACAGTGTCATTTTCATGGAGGAAGACTCTGATTACACAGATTATTCTGCAGAAGGCTACTGGGAATGGAGTTCTAGAGACGATATGACTGTCATTGTTCAGCCTCAAGTCAAATACATAGGCTTCTATATTGATAATATTTCAATAATCTGCCAGTACGAGTTTACTGATGAGAACACATTTGTGATGACAGAAGAATGGGATGATGGTAGCATAACTGTTACTACTTGGAAGAAAACTGAGTAGCTTGAAGCTTCTTTACTGACCAGATTAGGTATGTACAGAATCCTACTTTAATTTGTTTTCCTTATTCCCCCAAAACGATTGAAAAATTCTTTCGAATCTTTTATATCATTTAAGCCAAGGATCCAACATATTTCAGCGGTATCAGAGAAATCTAATCCACCTGCTTCAATTGTTTCATTGAGATATCTTCCTTCCACACCGTTAAATCTATGAGCTAACTCCTGTGCCAAATTCCAAATTTTTGTGGTTTTTTGATTTTTGAGTTTTTCTTTCCATTCTTCATAATTGGCTGATTGAAATCCTGGTGTCCCGTTACCAACAATATTACCATCAGGTATTTTTTGATAATCAATGCTGGTTTTTAGAAAGTCCAATGAAGATGGAGAAGTAACTTTTTCATTCCAATCACTGTGTTGGACTACATGGATACGAGTAGAAAGATCAAGTTGTGGAAAATCAGAATGAATGGCTGCTATCAATTTCGCTGAAAAGTCAGATTGCCCAGCTTCTGCAATCCATATATCACCTTTATTTTCTATGGTTTCCTTCGTCATGATGCGCACCTTAGCTAGGGTCTTAACTGGGTTGTTATGCGCATCTGACCAATGGTCAGGAAAGGCTAGTCCAAATAATTTTTCCGCAGGAACATACAAGCCTTCTTGGATACCATATGTTCCTGCAACAACGTGATAGTTAATTTTAGAAAATCCATCCTGAGCTAATAATGTTGCAAAGGCTGCTACTGAATGAAGATCATCGACGTCAGTCTTACAATCATAATGAGCAAGAAGTAAATCCTTAGTTGGATCCAAGAACCCAATACTCTCAGATTTTATATCAGGTGTTTTACACTTTAAAAGTGCTAATGCAAAAAGTACACAGGTAATAAATACAATATTCAGTCTCATCTGATATCCTATATTTAATTCTGTGCTAAGCTAGATGATTCACTAGATGATTCAATAAGTATTAGCTATAAGAATTTCAAAAATCTGAGATTATCCCTATAGAATCAATTACTAGGTTTGTTCGATTTTTACCACAATCATAATTCTATAGAATAAGGCCAAAACACGTCATACCTGAGAATATATATAATGCTTAATAGTGGTTTACCCTAGAAGTTGTATAGCACGTATCAAATTTTTTCTTATATAATTACTTTATATATGACTATAAAGTTAATTTCGTTAATTATATAAGTTCGAAAACGACTTAACTAACTACTAAAAGCACTAGTCATCGCAGTTTCAGAGTATTCAGGAAATGGCAAGCTTCTCTTGACATCAGAGTATGGTGTCTTAGATGGTGCTCTAAGTTTAGCGATTCCCACTCGCTACGGTCAGCGTATGACAGTTAAGCAAACACGAAAGTCAGATCTGTACTGGAAAAGTTATGACCTTAATAATGAGGAGTGGTTTATGGCGCAGATTTCATTGTATGACTTTTCTGCAGTAAAAACTACCGATGACAAAAAAGCAGCCTATCTTAAAAAATTACTCAAAGGTGCAGTAAGGCTTAACTCTGAGTTCCTCTCAAAATGGAATGGTTTCGATGTGAAAACTTATTTGGGTTTTGATAAAGAATGGGGTCTAGGCTCCAGCTCTACCCTTACTTATATGGTTGCACAGTGGGCGGATGTCAATCCTCTGTTGCTTCACTTTAAGTGTTTTGATGGATCTGGCTATGATGTAGCCTGCGCAGGGGCAGAATTGCCCATCACCTATCAGATGGAAGATGGGACCATTAATTACACTGAAATAGACTTTGACCCCGCATTTAAAAATAAGCTTTACTTCATTTACCTCAATAAAAAGCAATCATCCAAGGAAGGCATAGAATACTATTTCAAGAAAGCAAAGCAGCGTAAGACCATGGTCAAAAAGCAAACTGCAATCACCGAGTCTATGTTGAAGTGTAATTCGATTTCTAAGTTCATAGAACTGATAAAGCAGCACGAAGCCTTGGTAGCAGAGCATCTTTCTCTAGAGACTGTGTCTCAGAAGTATAATCTGACTGATTTTGATGGAGGTATAAAGTCTCTAGGTGCTTGGGGTGGTGATTTTATCTTAGCTGCATCAGAACTCGGTGAGGAAGCTGTAAAAGCTTATTTCAATGTGAAAGGCTTTCCTACTGTTATCCCATACGAAGACATGATCTTCCAGCCGCAGACTGCTGAGACAGTCTAGCCTTCTACCTCTCTAGGTATAAATAAAAATTGTGCTCCTAAGTCAGAAAGGACAAAGAGACATAAGAATTGTTTGGGATCCTTATACGTACTCTTGAAATCAGGCACCTTCTGCTCGAAGACCAGTTTATTGGAGACAAACTCTTCTAGGCTTGAGGCATTTATAGACCAATTAGAGTTGACTTTCTTTCTGTCTATAAGATTTATACCGAGTGCTATCGGTTGCTTAGCAACTACAAAAATGGGATAAGCTGAAGCATTACTCCTTAGAATCTTATCTGAAGCAGCGGACAGCAAGGCGTTATACCTTTTCATTTCGTTTTCTATGACTAGAAGCTTTTCAGCTTCCTTCATTTCTTCTTCCATAAGTCTTATCTCTTTTTTAGCACCGCTATATTCTCTACATGATGTGTATGTGGAAACATATCTACAGGCTGGATAAGTTCCACAGTATACTGCTCACTCAGTAAGGCGATATCTCTTGCCTGAGTAGAAGGGTTACAAGAGACATACACTATCTTATCTACTCCTGTTCCAGCAAGAACTTTTACCACATCCTTATGCAGGCCTACCCGAGGTGGATCTACTATCACTAGATCAGGTGCGCCATGATTTTTTACAAATGCCTCATTGAAGACGTCCTTACAATCTCCTACTTCAAAATTAGCATTGGTAATACCATTCAGTTCCATATTTACCATAGCATCTTCTATTGCTGGAGCTATTTCTTCTATACCCACTACCCTCTTACACTTATCTGCTACATACAAGGCTATGCTTCCCAGACCTGTATAAAGATCATATACTAACTCATCACCAGTAAGCCCAGCGACGTTAACCACTTCATCATATAGGCGTTTAGCCTGATAAGTATTGGTCTGAAAAAAGGACTTAGGGCCTATCTTATAATTTATATGCCCTAGTTGTTCAGTTATTGTCAGTGCCCCTTTGTAATGATGAAAAGGTAGATCACTGGTGCTGTCATTATGCTTGGTATTTATTACATAATAGACAGAGGTAAGATCAGGAAACTCCGTCGTCATCAGCTCCATAAAAGTAGTAATCTGCTCTTCATCCCCTTCTCCAAAAATCATAACCACCATCCACTCACCTAAGGTGGTATTACGGATCATCAGATTTCTGAGAAAGCCGGTATGTTCTCGCGGATTATGAAAAGTCCATTCCTGATCTAAGGCTTGCTGGTGTACAAAATTCCTAATCTTATTAGACAAGTCATCTTGCAGGTGACATTTTTCTATCTGAACTACCATATTAAAAGCTCCTGCTTTATGAAAGCCAGTAGCCGGCCCAAAATTGACTTCTCCTCCAGCATCGAGTTCTTCCTGAGGCACCCATCGGCGACTAGAAAAACTGTACTCCATTTTGTTTCTATACTGCTTAGTCTGCTCACAACCCATGATAGGTCTCTTCTCTTTTATTTCCAGATGTCCGAGTCTCTCGAAAGCATCTACAATTGCCTCTTCCTTGTACTTAAGCTGAGATTGATAATTAAGATACTGCCACTTGCAGCCACCACAGTTGCCAAAGTGCTCACAGAAAGCCTCTACCCGCTCAGACGAGAGAGACTTAAAAGTTTCTACCACCCCCTGACGAAAACTGCTTTTCTTTTTCTTTACCCATACATCTACAACATCACCTGGGACAGCACCAGCAACAAAATAGACCATGCCCTCTGCATCTCTTCCTACTGCCTGCCCTTTGTCAGCGATACCTGATATGGATACATCCTGTGCTATCCTTTTGGTCTTTCTTCTTCTACCCACTCCTTAATTTAAGATAATAAATTCTGTTCTTCTATTCTTCTGACGTCCTGCTTCTGTGTCGTTGTCAGCCACTGGTTGTGACTCACCTCTGCCCTCATAGGCTATGCGTGAGCTAGAGATGCCATAACTTATCAGTTTGTCATAGACTGCCTTAGCACGGTTATCTGATAACTTTTTATTGGCACTATCGGAACCTACATTATCTGTATGCCCTATAATTTTTATCATCAGTTGTGAATTAGAAGTTAAAAGCTCTTTTAGTTTGATGATTTCACCATTAGATCTATCTAGTAACCGTGCTGAACCCACTTCAAAAAAGATATTATTGAGCACTATAGGTGTAGGTTCTTCTATTGTAAGTTCTACTGCAGGTTCTATCGGCTGGAGAAATACTTCATAGACAAAAGGCTCTGCTAGACTCGCCCCTTCCGTGAGTATAATATTCTCTGAGTGGAAGAGAAATCCCTCCTTACTGATGTTCAGAGAGTATTCTCCTGGTCGGATAGTGCACAGTAACTTTCCATTGATTGAAGTAATTAGGTTGGATACTGTATTCACTGTATCTAGACTTAACAACTCGGCGTCAGCATTTATTAGCCCCTTAGTTTTGGCTGATCTGACGATGACTTTGACATAGGTGACTAGCTCTGGCTTGATACTTTCTGGAAGATCAAAATAATAGATATCTCCTGATGTCTGATCTTCTTCCTTGTTATTAAAATCTATTTGAGAACTATAATAAGCTCTATTCCCTGCAAGATCCACAAAGATCCCCCCTTCTCTACCAGAGGTATTAATAGGATAGCCTAAATTCTCAGGCGGAGCCCAGACTCCATTACTTTTTTTAGAAAAATAGATATCATACGAGCCCATGCCCACATGGCCATCAGAAACAAAATAAAGTGTGGTATTATCAGGATGTAAATAAGGGGTTTCGTCATTGCCAGGCGTATTGATAGGTGCACCTAGGTTTTTCACCTCATCCCATTTATTGTTTTTATTGAGAGCTACTGACCAGATATCAGAACCACCTAACCCACCCGGTCTCTTGCTACTAAAGTATATTGTGCGCCCATCAGCGGCTATCGTCGGGGAAGAATCCCAATATCTAGAATTTATCTCTGGTCCGAGATTTCTAGCAGGAGACCAGGCAGATCCTTTTCTGAAACTAATGTACAGATCACAACCACCTATGGAATTCTTTCTATTACAAGCTGTGAAGATAAGCGTATTGCCGTCTTGCGACAGAGAGAAGGCACCTTCATCATTATCCGTATTGAGCGCTTCTACAGGCTGCCCTACAGAAAAACTATCTGGTATTATTTGCTGAGCCATATAGAGATCTTCGTTTCTATATTTCCCTTCACCTAATTGCACATACATCATCATTCCACCATCTGCAGTGAGAGCGGGATGATATTCTATGAGAGAGGTATTTATCTGAGTATCCATTTTGATAGGCTCATAATCTACTGGATAGGTATAGGCCTCGTTTCTGAAAACCAACTCAGTATGTCTTCTTTCCACTTTAGGTTTTTGCTCTTCTGTAAGTACTCCAGAGTCTATTAGTCTAGCTACTGAGGCAATAGCTTTAGGGTAATCACCTTCGTCTTCTAGAGCATAAGAAAGTGTCATCATCGTTTTAGCAGAGGGGAGCTCACTGGCCTGATCCATTTTTTGCATGAGCTCTATGGCCTTTTGCTTTTCACCCCGATCCATATAGAGGCCCACTAATCTATTGGATGCCTTTGTGAAGTTAGGATACTTTGCTGTGACGGTTTCTAGCTTAGATATGCCTTCATCCACCTTACCTTTATTAAGACAGGCCAAAGCCTTCTTATAAGTCTTGTTCATTTTCTTGTCGCTCTCCAGAGAGGCAAGTGTCTGAGCATGGAGCCCAGTTGTAAAAGAAAATATAGATACTAGAAATATAAGTAAAGTCTTCATAGATAATTTGTTTCTATAATCTATGTAAACAAAGGTAGGAAAGAAGAATGGAATTAAGCTATTGCTTTTAGTAGGTTTGCTGCTTCCTTATCTCCAAGATCTGCTGCGTCTTTGATGTCTTTTTTGTAACCATTTTGACCAGCTTGTTGCTTTGCTTGTCCTCTCCATCTAAGCATTTCAGCTTTGGGAATTTTGTCATGGCCTTCATCGATATCTAGTGCTAACTCAAATTGCTCCACAGCCTCAGCATACTTTTCTAACTCATACAGTGTACGGCCATAAAGGAAATGCCCCTGTCTATTCCATAGGTAATTAGGGCTTTCTTCTCCAAACTTCCTTTTAGCAAATAACTTCAATTCAAATTCTGCTTTATCGAACTGCGCTAGGTCTAAATGCAACTGTCCTTTAGTTCTTCTTGCTTTCCAATGGATGTGCTGAAGGGCAACAGACTTAGCAATAGCTAACTGCAGCGTTTCTAATGCTTCTTCTATTTTAGTTTCATGTATAAGCACCATGGACTTTCCGAAATAAGCATAAGGATTATCAGGATCTAAACCTAGACACTTGTTATAGTCTCGCAAGGCATCATGATATTTTTTGAGCTTCAGATTGACCTTGCCTCTTCTTTCATAAGCCTGAGCATGTCTATCGTATTTATCTATGGCTTTGCTCAATGCGGCTATAGCTTCTTCGCTCTTGCCACCTTCTGCTACTAACTTTTTGCCTTTGAGATAAGATTGTACTGCGGCCTTATCACTTGAAGGCTCTAGGTGTTTAAAGTGTAAGATCTTTCCATCTTCCAATTGCCAGATATCCATTTCTCCAGATACGCCAAACTGTATGACATATTCTAAGAGTACAGCTGTGTTCTTAAAAGACTTGGCGTAGACTTGCTTGACTAGACGAGGGATGGACAATGCTAACTCATCTTTGAAAAAAATCTCTGCTGGTTCAAAGAGCACATCGTTTTTGTAATAATTTTCAGCCCGGGAGACATACATCTTGACAGCCATGTTGTAGGCCTTCTCAGTCCCAAACTCAATTCTTCCTTGAATGATTGTCTTAAATAACATTATATCTTCTCACCTATTAGATGTACATACCCAAAATAGGGTAATTAAAATATTAGCGAAGTTTGTTCTGTGAAATTATAAAGGGCAAACCTTTAAGTTGCACTCCAAATGTAACGAAAAAAGCTGAATATCAACGAACTATGAAAGGTTAAGCCCACACCTGACAACCTTCAGTACAATTCTGGCAGATATCTATCGTATCTCTGCCTTTAAGAATGCGTTTGCGAAAATCAGTATAGGCCTGTCCTGTCCATACCTTCTCAAAAGACTCTTCTCTCAAATCTCCTAAGCGATGGACTGCATCCTTATCAAAGCAACATGGCACAACCATCCCATCCCAAGTGATGACACAAGCATGCCACAACTTCCAACAATGGTCTTCTAGCTTATTTTTTATAACATAGTCTCCTTTCTCATTCTGGACGTATCTGGAGTATTGTTTGTTTTCAGGCATGAGTGGGTGGTCCTGTGTCGGTTCATAGAGTTGGGCCGTTTTGAGTTTTACTTCATCCACCCCTATTTCCTCTGCTAGCTCATATATTTCTGGAATCTGGTGCTCATTGGGTTTTACCACAAGAAACTGAAAGATGATATGTGGAGTAGCACTTCTAAGTTCCTTCTTTGCTTTGACCAAATTTCTTGCTCCTTCTAGAACCACTTCTAGTTTTCCTTCCTTTCTATAACTTTCGTAAGTTTCCTGACTCGTGCCATCTACAGAAATAATTATGCGATCTAGTCCAGACTTTATAGTTTCCAGGCAATTTTCTCTACTCAGAAAATGACCATTAGTCGAGGTAATGGTATATAAGCCTTTGTCATTGGCATATTTGACCATTTCGAGAAACTTAGGATTGATATATGGTTCACCTTGGAAGTAGAAAATCAGATAGATGAGTTTCTGTGCTAATTGATCTATGGTTTTTCTAAAGAAATCTGCTTTCAAGTTACCTGTCGCTCTACTAAATGATCTTAAGCCACTTGGGCATTCGGGACACTTGAGGTTACATGCTGTGGTAGGCTCTACAGAGATCGTCATAGGTAGACCCCACTGGATAGGCTTTCTAGTCCATTTTGTTAAGTAAAAAGAGCTGACAAGTTTGAGTGAATTAGTTACACGTCCGAGAGTGAGGTGACGTATAAAATTGAGGATATCCTTGTAGTAGAGTTTCATCCGTGGGCAAGATATCTAATTGGAATTCCTCATAAAAATTAAGTGAAGAAATAGTCTAAAAAAACTAAAGGACCTATGCACTTTTGCTAGGTCCTTTTAGTAATGCTGATCAATTCCTATCTTGACTTACATCTTTATGTCTTCAATTTCTTATTGGTTACACCTTTAAGACTTTGAAATCAGAAAAAAGTAATGTCAGGAATCAATTTTAATTTTTCCTTAACCCGAAAGTATCAGATTTTTAAATGAACAAAGCCTAATTCGAATATTAAATTCTGACGATTAACATAGATGAATTTTTATAATATATAATCAGCTTTGAATCAATCTAGTTATTTCTTAACAGGAAAAGCAGTGTATTTAGACGATTGTATAACTGTAATTTTTGCCGTAGCGCTGTTTGAAAAACCAACCTACTAAAATTCCGTAGACAAACCCTCCTATGTGCGCCCACCAAGCAACGCCACCTGCTGCTTCTGCAGTTTCAGGAGCATAGGTTCCTACACCACTAAACAACTGTTGTATAAACCAGAATAATAAAAATGCAACGGCAGGAATATAAAAGGATTTGAAAAGAAGAAAAGTCATTTTAATTCTAGACTTAGGAAACATAACAAGGTAGGCCCCCATGACTGCGGATATAGCTCCACTAGCTCCTACTGTAGGGATAGTAGAATAAGGATCAGTCGCCACATGTGCAATGGCTGCAAAGATGCCGCCGAACAAATAAAACAAGAGAAACATTTTATTCCCTACTACTGCTTCGATATTA
Organism: uncultured Saprospiraceae bacterium; assembly: GCA_938002665.1. Lineage (GTDB taxonomy): Bacteria > Bacteroidota > Bacteroidia > Chitinophagales > Saprospiraceae > RFSX01. Next base: position 21,295 of record CALLAE010000137.1, read on the forward strand.
TCCGCAAAAATCCAAAGGAAAAGCATATTACCAAGTAAGTGCATGAGCCCACCATGTAAAAACATACTAGTAATAATAGCATACAAGTCTTGTCCCTGACTGATTTCCTGAGGAATAATACCAAAATCTGTAAGCAGATATTCTATCTCATTAGGACTCAGGGTGATCTGAAATATAAATATCATGACATTTATAGCCAGCAGTGTATAAGCTACTGTAGGCTTATGACCGCCGATAATATTATCATCTCCTATGGGGAATATCATATGTAACTAGTAAGATATGGCTGTAAGATATAAACTTAGTTGCCAGACAATCATCTTACAAGTGAAATTTCTAATTATCCAGCCTTCTAGTTGTTAAGGTAGAGCTTACAACTACTATACAGTTATATTTGTTGCTAGAGAAGATGGAGAAGAAACAAGAAATGGATCTGGTAGTTCTTACTAAAGTGCTCAAGCTTGCTGCACCTTACAAGGCCTTATTCATTATGTGTTTCCTGCTGGCCATAATTATGGCGCCTATTTCTAATGTTAGGCCCTTTCTTATCAGCAAAATGGTAGATAACCATATATTCAATATGGATCTGCCCGGACTGCAGAAAATGGCTATCATCTACCTAGTCTTCGTTTTCGTAAATGTATTTATCAGATATGTATTTATATACTACTCGTCTGTTCTGGGACAATCTATTATTAAAGATCTTAGAGTTAAGGTATTTAACCACCTAACTAAGCTGAAGCTGAGATATTTTGATCAGACACCGATAGGAAAAATTACTACACGGACTATCAGTGATGTGCAGGCAATAAACGAGGTCTTTACACAAGGTGTTCTGACTATGGCCGCAGATATTATGGGAATATTTGCTGTTCTGGGTTTTATGCTTTATACAAGCTGGAGGCTGACTCTCATCTGCGTTATCACTCTACCCATACTGATATTAGCGACATATATCTTCAAAGAAAAGGTCAAAGCTGTATTCCAAAAAGTCAGAAACGAGATAGCTAACATGAATGCTTTTCTGAATGAGCAACTTTCAGGAATGCAGGTCGTGCAGATGTTTAATGCTGAGAAACAAGAAGCTCAGAAATTTAAAGATATCAATAGAAAATATACTGAGGCCAACCTTAATGCTATAGAATACTATGCTATCTTTTTTCCAGTCGTGGAGTTAATTTCTTCTCTGGGCCTAGCGTTGGTCGTGTGGTGGGGCTCTAAGGGTATCTGGGAGCATAATGTATCAGTGGGTGCATTTGTGGCTTTCCCGATGTACCTCAATATGCTTTTCCGTCCAGTGCGGATGCTGGCAGATAAGCTGAATACACTTCAGATGGGACTAGTCGCGGCAGATAGGGTATTCAATGTAGTAGATAACGATGAGACGATATCTGATCTAGGCATACATGCTTCTGAGAAGATAGAAGGTAAAGTGGAGTTTGAGAATGTATGGTTTGCTTATGATGAAGAAAATTTTGTGCTGAAAGATGTCAGCTTCAGATTAGCCCCGGGAGAAACGATGGCCATAGTGGGAAGTACTGGTTCTGGTAAAACAACCATTATCAATATTCTCAATCGCTTCTATGAGACGCAGAAAGGGCAGATTAAAATAGACGACGTAGATATTAAGAAATACAACCTAGACAATCTCAGAAAGCATCTTTCTATGGTGCTGCAGGATGTTTTTCTTTTTGATGGAACTGTGTTTGAAAATATAGCACTCAGGGATAGCAACATCTCTAGAGAAAAAGTGATAGAAGCTTCTAAAACGATAGGTGCTCATCCATTCATAGAGCGACTACCAGATGGTTATGATTTCAAAATAACAGAGAGAGGTTCTAATTTGTCTATGGGACAAAAACAATTGATATCATTCATTAGGGCTTTGGTTTTTGATCCTGATATTTTGATCCTGGATGAGGCTACCTCTTCGATAGACTCCGAAACAGAATCTATAATCCAGTATGCTATAGAAAAACTGATTCAGAAACGAACCTCTATAATTATAGCTCACCGCTTATCCACTATCAAGCATGCAGATAATATACTCGTGCTGGATTCTGGTAGAGTGCTGGAACAAGGCAATCATGAGACCTTACTTACTCGCACAGATGGTGCTTATAATAAACTGTATGAAAAACAGTTTGAGCAGGCGATGGATTATTAATAGGAGCAGGCTTAACAAAAGATATTAGCATTAGATGAATGGAATATTTAATTTCATAACTCAATAAATAACTAACTCCACATGACTACTAAAAGAACTTCGGCTGGCATGTTTGCTCGATTCATACCCTTGTTGTTTTTCGTTGTGATGATCTGGTTTTTAATCTCTACCGTTAGCCTCGTGGTTAAGGTGCTTTATTCTTACTTAGCTATACCATTATTACTGATCGCACTATTTCTCAATTACTCGGTAGTCACTGACTATTTTACTGGACTCATGAGAGAGATTAGGGAAGACACCGGAAAAGGTCTTATAAAAACTGCAGCTTCCATCGCGGGCTACCCTTTCGTATTTGCTTACTTAGCGCTGAAAGCATGGACTAAGAGAGCCCTGGGAAGCAAGCGTCCTTCTGTCAAAGATCAGAAAGCTAAAGGCAAGGATGAAAAAGGAGAATATATTAAATACAAAGAGGTGGAGGAAGAAGATTTCTTAGAACTGGAAGATATAGATAAGAAGGTCAAAGTCAAACAGACTCAAGCCAAGAATGACAATGATTATGATGATCTCTTTGCTTAGAATTATATTGCCCTTATTTTGATCTGGTGGTATACTGCCTGTACTCTCATTGTAGTAAGCTCTTATGTTACTCTCATAATATACATTCTGAGTCAGTGGACAGAAACCCCTTCTCTTGGCTCGACTGACCTTGTAGGTTCTGTAACTTACAGCTTTATCATTCCAGCAAGAAACGAAGGTCAGAAGATAGCGGCTTGCCTCAGATCCGTCTTAGTAAATCTCGACCAGCAAATAGCAAAAGCTGAAATCATAGTTATCAATGATCATTCTGAAGATCATACTGTCGCAGAAATAGAAGCGCTCGCTGATGAGCGGATCAGGTTAATACATTTGTCAGATTACATTTCAGCATCAGACAAAATCAATGCTTATAAAAAGATAGCCCTTGCGAAGGCTCTAGAACTAGCCGAAGGTGAATACATTATACAACTAGATGCAGACGTCCTTCTTCCTAAGACTTATCTGTCTACTATCCATCACGCTATCCTAGAGTCAGGACCAGACCTGATAGCAGGGCCAGTGCTATTTAAGAGTGATGGCTCTGCCTTTCAGAACTTCCAGAGTTTAGATATGATGGGTATGATGGCAGTCACCGCTGCAGGTATAAACTCACATAAATGGTACATGGCTAATGGTGCAAACCTCTGCTACAAAAATGGCTTGGCAACTTATACTGATGACAAACTTGCTTCTGGAGACGACATGACAACTATCCAAAAAATCGCAATACATAACAGAGCTAAGATCAAGTTCCTAAAAGAAAGGGCTGCTATCGTAGTGACTGCATGCGAGCCTTCATTAAAAAGTTTCTATGACCAAAGAATCAGATGGGCCACTAAAAACAAATATGCAAATGGCGGGTGGATACGGCTAATGATGGCTATTCCTTTTATAAATGTGCTGTGGGTATTTGTGCATGTCATAGCAGTTATCGTTATCGGCCCTTCAGCGCTGACACTTCTAGTCTTTCATCTCCTTGCCAAGGTGGGTATCGATTATATCTATCTCAGTGAGCTTAGCACTTTCTTTGGAGAAGAGAAATGTATGCAGAGTTATGGGTATAGTAGCTTTATACACCTTATATACATAGGCATTATAGGAAGCCTCAGTCTAGTAAAAAAGAAATATGTGTGGAAGGGAAGGAAGGTAACCTGAGCTAGGATAGACAAAAAAAAGACAGGCGACCACTAACAAAACTCAATCTCTTGGAAGGGCACCTGTCTCTAAACAGTAGATCTTTCAATCTAATATTCTAATTCTTTATGATACTAACATTTTTTTCTCGTCAGCCATCTTACGCATGTTTATCAAGGCATATCTCATACGACCTAGAGCAGTATTGATACTTACTCTAGTCAGCTGAGATATTTCTTTAAAACTCATCTCTGCATAATGTCTCAAAATCACTACTTCTCTTTGTTCAGCAGGTAATTGATCTACAAGAGATCTTACTGTCTTATGCAGCTGGCTTTTCATCATGGTCGTTTCCATGTTGTCATCCTTAGTCTCTAACACATCGAAAATGTCAAAAGTTTCAGTAGCTGAGACTTTTGTTCTTCTCTTTGACCTACGGAAGTTATCCACGCACATATTATAGGAGATACGCATAGCCCACTGTAGGAATTTTCCTTCGTGGTTATACTTACCTTTTCTAAGGGTATCTATGATTTTGATAAATACATCTTGAAAGATGTCTTCTGATAAATCAGGATCTTTAGTAAACAGGTAGATAGACGTATAGATCTTATCTCTGTGTCTGTTCAATAAAATTTCGAAGGCCTTATCATTGCCTTTAAGGTACTCAAGAATGAGCTCCTTGTCAGTAAGCTGCTGCACTTTCATAACTAACAATTAAAATGTTTGTAAATCGGTATTAAAACAATTATTAGTGTAGAAGTACGTAGCTTATAAGCAATGTAATTTTGTGAAGAATAAAATTGTAGTCCAAAGAAACAATAAAATTGCGTTATATGCTACCCATCATTTCGATTAACAAGTATTTAACTGATATGATTTGGGCTTATTGTGCAAATGCAGAATTATTAATTAAATGTAAGCTATTGGTCAAATTAAATACAAACAACTATAAATCAATAAGTTACATATAATTATGAGTATGCTACTTAGTTCATTCTTAACTTTCTACCTTTAGTTGTAAATCATAATTTGTCTTCAACAATAAGCTATTAATGCCCAAAACAGTTACAAAAAAGCCTAAAAAGGAGCTTACGGCTTCTAAGACGATACATATAAAAGGTGCTAGCTCCAACAATCTGAAAAATATAGAGCTGGAAATACCAAAAGAGCAGCTAGTCGTGGTGACTGGCCTATCGGGTTCTGGCAAATCCTCTCTCATAATGGATACACTATACGCCGAAGGGCAAAGGCGTTATGTAGAAAGTCTGTCTTCTTATGCAAGACAGTTTTTGAGCAGAATGAAAAAACCAGAAGTAGATTTTATCAAGGGCCTCTGCCCAGCTATAGCTATAGAGCAAAAGGTCACTAGCGGCAATGCTCGATCTACGGTAGGGTCTATGACAGAAATCTATGATTACCTGAGACTGCTCTATGCCAGGATAGGTAAAACTTACAGCCCTATCTCTGGAAAGCTGGTAAAAAAACACCAAGTAACCGATGTGTTAGACCATATCAAAAAACTGAAGAAAGGAACCAAGCTACAACTGTTCAGTCCTATGTCTCTTAAGTACGAGGATAGGACCCTGGAAAAGCAGCTTAATATTTTGATTCAAAAGGGATTTACAAGAATAAGGAAAGGTAAAAAGCTAGAACACATAGAGGACATTCTAGAACAAAAACCTAAGTGGCTCAGTAAATTAACTAAAAAATTAAAGGCCAATGAAATTCTCATACTGATAGACAGATTTGTCAATGATGGAGATGAAGAAAACTATAAGCGTATGGCAGATTCCATAAGGACTGCATTCTATGAAGGCGATGGGGAAATAGAAATAGAGAATCTGGATAATGGAAAGTTGGTGAATTTTAATAACAAATTTGAGCTGGATGGTATTACGTTCTTAGAACCCTCACATCAACTCTTCAATTATAACAATCCATATGGTGCCTGTAAAAGTTGTGAAGGCTACGGCCGAATCATAGGCATAGATCCCTACAAGGTTATTCCTAATGAGAATCTCTCCATATATGATGGCGCAGTGGCCTGCTGGAAGGGAGAGAAATCTGGCAAGTGGCGAGATCGGTTTATAGTGGACGCCAGTGAAAACAAATTCCCGATACACAAACCCTATAAAGACCTTTCTAAAAAGCATAGGCAATTGCTGTGGGACGGTGATGATGGCATCTATGGTATCCGAGACTTCTTTTCAGAACTGGAAAGACAGAGTTACAAAATCCAGAATCGTGTGATGATGGCAAGATATCGAGGACGTACAACCTGTCCTGATTGTGATGGAGGAAGACTAAGAGATGAAGCCGATTATGTCAAAATAGACAAGAAAGGCATCAAAGAACTTATCAATATTCCTATGGATGAGTTAGCAGCTTTTTTCAAAGGACTAAAACTCAGTAAGCATGATAGCGATATTGCAAAACGGATACTCATAGAAGTCAATGCCCGTGTGAAGACGATGGTAGATGTTGGCTTGACTTACCTGACGCTAGACAGAATATCATCAACTCTTAGTGGTGGAGAAACACAACGTATAAACCTTACGAGAACCTTAAGCAGTAATCTCACCAACTCCCTATACATATTAGATGAGCCTTCTATAGGTCTGCATCCTAAAGATACTGGAAATCTAGTCGAGGTACTAAAAGGACTAAGAGATCTGCGCAATACTGTCATTGTAGTAGAGCATGAGGAAGAAGTGATAGAAGCCGCAGACCACATCATAGATATAGGTCCTAAGGCAGGCGTCTTCGGTGGAGAACTTATTTTCTCTGGTTCGTACAAAGATTTTAAGAAAGCTAAAAAAGGGGGCCTCACTTATGATTATATAACAGGAAAGAAATCTGTACCAGTTCCTGCTAAAAGACGTCCTATTGTCAATAAGATAGAACTCAAAGGTGCAAGGCATCACAACTTAAAAGATGTCAACGCAACTTTCCCGCTCAATACCATGACTGTAGTGACTGGTGTATCAGGATCTGGTAAGACCACCTTGGTCAAGCAGATTCTGTATCCTGCATTAAAAAAACAACTCGGAGAAGCAATCTCTCAAGCGCCAGGCTTATTCAAAACACTAAGTGGTGATTTCAATATGATCACTAAAGTGGACATGATAAACCAGAGTCCTATCGGAAAGTCTAGCAGGTCTAACCCTGCAACGTATGTCAAAGCATATGATGCCATAAGGAGTCTCTATGCTGGGCAGCAGGCTTCTAAGATTAAGGGCTTTGCTACCAAGCATTTTTCTTTCAATGTGGAAGGTGGTAGATGTGAAAAATGCAAAGGTGAAGGTGAAGAAACTGTAGAGATGCAATTCCTTGCAGACGTCAAACTAATCTGTGAAGATTGTAAAGGAAGACGATTTAAAAAAGAAGTTCTAGAAGTAGAATACAAAGGCAAAAACATCTTTGATATTCTAGAACTCAGCGTGGAGGAAGCTATAGATTTCTTTGTCGATAGGAAAGATATATTAAACAAGATAATGCCTCTATTCAATGTAGGGCTAGGCTATGTGAAACTGGGACAAAGCTCCAATACCCTTTCTGGTGGAGAGGCACAGCGAGTAAAACTGGCTTCTTATCTAGGCAAAGAGCAGAGTAGCGAAAAGATCTTTTTCATCTTCGATGAGCCGACGACAGGACTACATTTTCATGACATCAATAGATTACTAGATGCTCTAAATGCACTCGTAGAGAAAGGCCACACTGTGGTGGTAGTAGAACACAACATGGAAGTGATCAAATCTGCAGACTGGATGATAGACTTGGGTCCTGATGGTGGGAAAGGCGGCGGAGAATTACTCTTTCAAGGGCGGCCAGAAGACTGTGTAAAAATTAAGAAGTCTTATACAGGGCAGTACTTGAAAGGGAAATTATAGGAGATTACTAAATGGGGATCTCTCAATTAGATATGAGTTGATTATAAAGCTTAAAGTAAAAACATGAGAGTATTCACGTTGTTATTCTTCATTTTAGTTCTGGCAGGATGTAAATCTACTAAGTTGCTGAAGCACAACTTCCCCACCCCAGTCGATACTGGAGATCAGACTATTAGTTATCAAGAGAAGAAAACCTATACTATAGACGGGCTCTCCGCCTCTAATCAGTTTGATGCTGCTAGAATGAATGACTTTGTGCAGCTAAATGACTCCACTTTCAGGGTGACTATTCTGCCTGAAAACGAACCTATAAATAAAAGCCCTCACTATGCCTTCTTACTCAGCAGTGATAAAGAAAGAGCTATAGACTTAGAACTCTATTATGGGGCCTACAAGCACCGTTATTATCCTAAGTTGAGCTATGATAAAAAGTTATGGACACCTATAGATAGCATTGCCTTCGACACCTTAAAGGCTGGTAACATCGCTACCCTTAGACTAAAACTCGACCAGCGTCCGCTCTATATAGCCGCAGAAGAAATTAAAGATTGTAAACATACACGGAGCTGGATGCAACAGCTCGCCACCAAGCATAAGCTCCAGCTGAGTACTATCGGAAAGTCTAAGCTAGACCGTGATATGCTCTTTATGGATATTGGCAGCGGTAACAAAAATGATAAGCCTACTATAGTACTGATGAGCCGCGCCCATCCTCCAGAGATATCTGGCTATATGGCGATGGAAGCATTTGTAGAGGAACTACTCAGAGATAGTCCGCTGAGTAATAATTTCAGAAGTAAGTATCGACTGATGCTCTATCCCCTACTCAATCCTGATGGAGTAGACCTAGGTCACTGGCGACACAATGCGGGTGGTATAGACCTAAATAGAGACTGGGCCAATTACAAGCAAGCAGAAATTAGCACCGTGGCCAATCACATTATTAGAGAGGTAAACAATTACAAAAACAAGGTAATAATGGGTATAGATTTTCACTCTACACAGGAGGACGTCATCTATACCCATACTGATAATGTAAAATCAAGTATAACACCTTTCAAAGACCTGTGGATACAAGCTATGGATGATGATGCTCTGCAACTAAACCCTAACGAGGAGGCCTATGATCTGGGTAAACCCATGACTAAGGGATGGTTCTTTCTGCAGTTTGGCGCAGAGGGGATTATTTATGAGGTGGGTGATGAGACGGATAGAGAATTTCTGAAATATAAGGCTGAGGTGGCTGCTCGAGAGATGATGAAGCTGTTGGTTTTTTATTAGATTTTTGGACTTTAGATTTTTAGATTGATCCTTTAGACTTTAGATTTTTAGACTTTTAGACTTTTAGACTTTTAGACTTTAGATTTTTAGACCTTTGAACCTTTAGACTTTTAGACTTTTAGATTTTTGACCTCTGAACCTTTGAACCTTTGAACCATTGAACCTTTAGATTTTTAGACTTTTGAACCTTTAGACCTTTGAACCTCTGAACCTTTAGACTTTTAGACTTTTAGACTTTTAGACTTTAGATTTTTAGATTTTAGACTTTTAGCTTTAGATTTTTAGACTTTTAGACTTTTCTTATGAAATTTGAGACTAGTATAGGGAGGCTGAAGAATAATGTGTATTCAGATCATATACATGTGCCGGCTAAGGTGTATGATAAAATAACTATGGATGGGAATAAGCGGGTCCTCTGTACTGTCAATGGCCACGAATACTTTCACGCGGGTCTATTGCCTCGAGGGGATGGAGATTACTATATTATTCTGAATAAGGCGCGCATGAAGGCGTTTGGCTTGAGTCTAGGGGATACTGTGCAAATAAAGCTGGAAAAGGATAAGAGCAAGTATGGGATGCGGGTGCCGGTAGAGTTTGAGGAAGTGCTGGGTAGTGATGATGAGGGCTCAGCGTGGTTTGAGCAATTGACTAATGGGAAAAAGCGGAATCTTATCCATATGGTCGCCATTGTGAAATCTTCAGATATCCGTATTACTAAGTCACTGATCATCATGGACCATCTTAAGGCTAATTCAGGAAAAATAGATTTTAAGTTACTGAATGAGGCTATGAAGGTGAGGAATAGGAAGTATTAAGGAAGAATAAGTTTTGAGGTTTAGTTTCAGGGTGGTACTAAAATGATTTACGTTTAAAGCGCTTTGGCAATTCGCTCATTTATACCTTGAATATTTCTTCATCATTAGTATAGGATTTAAATTCTATTGGATTGTTGCTGGGGTCAAATAAAAACATTGTTAACTGCTCCCCTGTTAGACCTTGATACCTGGTCTGCGCCTTAATGATAAATTTAGTATTGGCCTTTTCTAGCTTAGTCTTAATGTCTTCGAATTCGGCATGCTCTAGAATACAGCCAAAGTGTGGAATAGGAACACTAACATCATCTACCTTACCGCAATAGTCTAAATCCGCTATAGACTCACTAACATGAGCTGATAATTGATTACCAAAGAAATCAAAATCTATCCATGAGTCTGTGGACCGCCCTTCTTT
>CALLAE010000138.1 GCA_938002665.1 uncultured Saprospiraceae bacterium
TGCACCTTCCGAGGGAATAATAGAGTAGATACAGATGCCATAGATTATGATGAAGTAGAGGGCGGGATAATCAGCAACAATAGAATCTATAATTTTCTTGGCTTTAATAGTGATGGTATAGACTTAGGGGAGGTGAGCAAGGACGTGCTGGTACAGAACAACTTAATATATAATTGTACCGATAAAGGAATCTCAGTAGGGCAGGAGAGCACCGTGAGAGTAGAGGACAATGTACTTGTAAATTGTAATCAAGGTATTGCGCTTAAGGATCTAAGTATAGCCGAGATACATAACAACACTTTTTATAATGTAGGCATACCGATAGCATGTTTTGAAAAGTCAGTTGGCATCGGCGGTGGGACGGCCTTTGCTAGCAATTGTATTTTGTCTAATACTCCTGTCTCCACCACTTTTGTAGATGAGCATTCTACCTTAGAGATGCAGTATATGCTATCTGATACAGATACGCTGATGATGAGTGAGGGCATATATGGTCATCCTCGTTTTCAAGATCCGACCCACTTTGATTTTAGACTGATGAGTACTTCTGCTGCACTTACCGCTGGTGTAGATGAGGATGGTGAGCCAGTAGACCTAGGTAGTCGATTTTTTCATGAGGCCTTAGAGCCTACCGTATTGATCTCCGCTATACAGTATAATCCATTAGAAAATGGAGATGCAGAATTTATAGATATCCATAACCCATCTACTCAGAAGATAGACTTAGAGTCCTATGTCTTATCGGGTGCGGTAGAGCTGGTATTTCCTGACCTAGATATAAGAGCAGGAGAGACTATCAGACTAGTGAAAGATGCAAACCTTTTTCCCGTTTCAGTAAAGAAGCTGATACAATGGGAGACTGGCAAGTTGTCTAACAAAGGCGAGCTGATAAGATTGTCAGATTCTAATGGCATCATCATAGATCAAGTCATCTATGATGACTCTGCACCGTGGCCTACTGCAGCTGATGGAGAGGGTAGTTTTCTGAGGCTGGTCAGCACGGCCTTAGATAATCACTTTGCAGAAAGCTGGATAGCAGGTAATACAACTACAGTAGACGAGCAAGCGCTTACTCCTGTGTATAGCTTAGGACCTAATCCTGTGCAGGCACAACTTACACTTAGCTCAGATAACCATGAGCTGAGAACAGTTAGAATCTTTGATGCAGTCGGACGACCAGTCAGAGTTATATATCCTAGAGGTGGGAAGCGTATGGATATAGATGTACATACTCTTTCTGAAGGTTACTACTATCTACTTGTGAATGGAGAGACAAGCCTGCCTTTTGTGAAGATTAATTAAGGCATACTCCTATTGAAATAAGCAATTAGTTTACTTCTTATATTCCTCAAAGAATAACTCATCAGGCAGTGCTAGGTCCTCTGTCTCATTTGTAAAACGCCTACTTGCTTACCTACCCTCAGCCTTTACCAGCTGAAAACTATTTACGCCTCTTGCTTCATAGGTGCCTTTGAGATTTTGGCAATAGAAAGACTGGAAGACATTAGCGATGCCATTGAACTCATTAACCTTTAGTCCTATAACGGTTTCTTCAAAACCATCTCTCGGATAGATTTCTCTTCCCCTTCTCACAAACTACTCCAAGGTCAGCACGCGTATCAAAAACAACTTTCGATATTCTTCCCAATATTTCTCTTCTCCTATCTCACAAGAAATGAATTCTAGCATGCGCTTAGCTCAAAGTCTTTCACTATATCCAACTAAGCCTACAAGCATTTCAATTATCAACCATCAGCACTTTAAAAGTTTTAGTAGCCTCTTTAGTCGAAAGTTGAATCACATTTACACCTTTATGCGTTAGGCGTAAAACTCCATTGGTATAGGTCCCTTGCTCATATAGTATACCCAAGTTGTTATACAACCTATAACTTACAGGTGATAGAATGTTTCCTATCTTAATTTCTCTTTCTGATGGATTAGGAAATATAACAGCTGATTGCAATGGAGATTTTGGTTTGTAATTATCTTTGATAGAGCTTGGGTTAAGTATCGTACTTTGAAAATCTTTTTTGAGGTTCCTTATACTATTTTCATAAAGATCGAATATGTCCAAACCAGTTTTTTCTTGACTCATAAGAATGTGATCCGCTAAATCCAATACACCACTTTCACCAGGTTTTAAATTTGATATTTCAGTAGTAGAGACAGATCTGGTATCATAAGCACCTTTACCCAATGCTTCCATATACCACCCAGTAGGATCGTTAGGTAAACCTGAAAATGCATAAGATGTAGTATCTGTACTCCCAGGATTGTGACCCGTACCACCAGCTGTCAGTTCTGTTCCATCCAGCCATCTGCCTGTCAGATAATTGTGATAATTTTCATAGTTATGTGGATACCCTTGATGTACATATGGAGAGTTGCGATAAAAATGCATGAATCTATCTAGATTACAATTAAGGAATACTAGACTTTTTACAACACCATAGTTGTTAGGAACTGGTTTAAAATCACAATTCACATCACTATCTACTCCTGTAGCATTATATGAAAAGCTTGAATTAAGAGAAGGGCTGGAGCCAACATGATCATCATCATTTGTACAACCTATATCTATATCATCCCAGATGCCTATTCTAAGATCTCTAAAATCTTCTGTACTCTTATTTGTGTATTTTATTCTTGTAAAAACAGAAGTGGCGCATTCAGACTGAAGAGGTGTATTGACAACATAGTCTATAATCTGAAATTCTATACCTAGTTCAGTTCCAGAGCTATTAAGATGTACTCTACCATCGTTAATTACATAAAAGCGAAACTGGTGCGGTATAAACTCGGGATTCTCTGTAATGGCTATCGGATAATCTCCCTCAAGGGGATCGTAGATACCATCGTTATTATTGTCATAGAAAGGTGCAAGATCTACATCTATACTGAAATTATCTAAGTGAGGATTTCCAAGTGCCGGCCATTCAAGAATGTCGATGGGAATGCTAGATAAATCAAGACTGCCGCTTGCGAAAAGGCTTTTCATCTCTGTAATTTCCAAGGCACTTATTGTCAATGCTCTTCTAAAAAATTTGCAAATTTTTATTCTTTCTGCGGTAGCGAACCAGTCGGCCCATATGGGGCCAGGCGCATAATCCCCAATTCCAATTTCTGGATAGCCACTTGCTGCTACTTTTAGATTACCGCTAGGGTCTGATGCTGATACCCATATTCCTCTCACGTATCCTATATCAAATAAAGTGTCTATACCATTTCCACTAAAAACAGGATCGGAATGACTGTCATTGTATATTAATTGAGCTAAGTTGTTTGTAGAATTCTGTCTGTAGTTATTGCGTATAATACTTGTCTGCTCAAGAGCGGTCGTGTCACACAATGGTTGTCCAATGGCACAGCTAACAATCAGAATTAGAATGGATGTCGTAAATGATTTCATAAAGGAAGGATTTGGTGAAAAGACGTTCGTTTTAGTAAGCAGCTTTTGTTATTGTAATGAATTACTGATATTCTCGCCAACACTGAAATGATTATGTGGAATAGGATACTGAAAAATGCTTCTAGTTAATAGTGGAGACTTAATTCGATATTTCTTTTTCCCCCGCTGGCAAGGGCTAGGGGTAGAAACGTTGCATCCATTCTGTCGAGTAACTCTGGAGTTTCAGGCAGTAACTTTATTTATGCATACTTCTATCCTCCACCTGACCTCCTCCCGAGGAGGAAAGCTGATGCGCTAAGGCTTGATTAATAGTTGTTTTTCCCCCACTGACGGGAGCTAGGGGGTGGAATGATTTCATCCACTCTGTCGAGTAACTCCGACTTGCAGGCAGTAATTTTACTTGTGCATACTCTATCCTCCACCTGACCTCCTCCCGAGGAGGAAAGCTGATGCGCTAAGGCTTGATTAATAGTTGTTTTTCCCCCACTGACGGGAGCTAGGGGGTGGAATGATTTCATCCACTCTGATG
>CALLAE010000139.1 GCA_938002665.1 uncultured Saprospiraceae bacterium
CTAAAAAAAGAACTGCAGCTAAGAAAAAAGCAGCCCCTAAAAAAAGAACTGCAGCTAAGAAAAAAGCAGCTCCTAAAAAAAGAACTACTGCTAAGAAAAAAGCAGCTCCTAAAAAAAGAACTACTGCTAAGAAAAAAGCAGCTCCTAAAAAAAGAACTGTAGCTAAGAAAAAAGCAGCTCCTAAAAAAAGAACTGCAGCTAAGAAAAAAGCAGCTCCTAAAAAAAGAACTACTGCTAAGAAAACGACTGCTAAAAGAACAACTAGAAAAGCAGCTCCTAAGCGTAAGACAACTGCTAGAAAAAGAAAGTAATTTTTCTAGTCTAACTAATAAAAAGGTAGCAATCTCGATTGCTGCCTTTTTTTATGCCCTTAATGCTGCATTTTGCCAAACCTCGTCCTAGGCTAGTCTTGTAACCTTTTCACTTAAGGTAGGCCCTCTTGGGTCATTTATGCTAGATATCTATAGTCTCATAAAACATAAGCAGTAAAGTCAGCATAGGGCTTCTCTATATCTAGTGCATAAGTGATATATTTATAGACCTAGATACCTGAAATGTTACGACTAAAACTTCTTTTGATATTACTGGTAATGCTTTTTCTGGCCTGTAATGATGAGCTGGGTCCAATCATAGAAACTCCTGAAAACAATCCGGAGACAGAAATGGAAATGGAGAAAGACACCATGACCATAATTTCTGAAGGCTCAGAAAAGTACCTTACAGAGAATTCTGATTACCTCTATGACCAAGAAAAGCTGCCTACATTCTATCTAGAATTATCAAAAGAAGACCTTTACAAGATAGAATCTGATCCTGCTGCAGAGGAATACGTTCCAGGCACCTTAATATTTGAAGGAGATACTATCAGTCCAGTGGGAATCCGATATAAGGGGTCGATAGGTGCTTTTGTTAATTGTCTTTCTGGAACTAACTGGGCTGACCCCTCAGGCTTTAAGACCTGCACTAAACTTTCTATGAAGATCAAAATAAACTGGGAAGGTCGTACAGATAATTTTTATGGTCTTAAAAAATTACAGTTTCATGCTATGAATCTTGACCAATCGCAACTACGAGATAGATTTGGCTATTGGCTTTTTAGAAAAGCAGGTGTCCCTGCACCCAGAGCTATACATGCCCGACTTGTCATCAATGGTGAATACAATGGCTTGTTTGCACTGATAGAACAAGTAGATGGACGATTCACTGAGAATAACTGGGCAGATGGAGATGGCAACCTTTACAAAGAAAAATGGCCACTCAATTCTGACAACCAAGCTTTCGCAGAAGAAGAATACCTCGCTGCACTAAAAACAAATGAAGATACGGGCGCTTCTGCAGAGCTCATCCGCAGCTTCGGGACAGAATTATCCTCTACTACCGAAAGCACTGTACAGTCAGTCATAGAAAAATACATGGATATCCAAGAGGCACTAAGTTACTGTGTCGTAGATCGGCTTATAAGGCATGATGATGGACCTTTCCACTGGTACTGCGATGGTAATCAATGTAACAGCCATAATTTCTATTGGTATGAAGAACCAGCGGATAGAAAACTGCACCTAATTGCATGGGATCTAGATAATGCATTTGAAAATATTACTTCAGAAAACATTGTGACCAATATCGCAGATGACTGGGGAGAAAGTCGCAATGATTGTAAGCCATTTAGACATGGACTATTAGGACTGAGACAAAAATCAGCAGCTTGTGATAGACTTACCGGCGGCTGGGCCATGTACACAGAGGAGTATGAGGCTATAAAACAAGATCTTATCTCCACCCACTTTTCAGAAACAGAAGTTAATAATCAACTGGACACCTGGATGGAACAAATTCGAGCAGCAACCAAGGAAGCTAATGAGCTACACGGTGATGCGATTTCTATTGCGGAGTGGGAAGCTGCAGTCTCTGCTCTGAAGGCCCAAATCGCAGTAGCCAGATTACAATAGTCGTCAGTCACGCTTTCTCACTCCAAAAAAAAGTATGATAGCCGCGCTTAGAAAATACAGTGGTCCTATCTTATCAGCTTCTAGAAGGTCATTGATCAAGATACAGACATCTATTAAAAAATAACAAGTGGCAGCAGCCATCACCAGTGCCTTTTCTTTCTTGGAACCCAGAGAATGATAGATCCGCTCAGCATACAATAGCGGTATAACCGCCAGCATCAGCATGATAACTAAACCCAGCAAGCCTTGCTCTACTGCCACCATCAGATAATTATTATGCATACCTGATTTCTCTGGGTTATCACTGACATAGGTTTTGTAACTGGTTACTGTATGTGCTCTATACTGTGAGTAAAAAGTAGAAGGCCCATAGCCCAGCCATGGCTTCTCCTTTAGCATATAGCCGCCCGCTACCCATCTATAAAACCGCTCTACGGTAGAAATATCTTCCATCTTAGTAGTCGCCTCTACCAGGTTATCGAATTTCTTATGCGCCACCGTCCTCTCAAAATCTGGTGCAAAATCAAGGTATCTATTATTAACACTGAGAAACAGACTCACCGCAATCAGTCCCACAAGGCCGAGTCCCACGCTAAGCTTCATCAACCGACACTTCATCAGACAATAGAAAGCCACTGCAAGAAAAACTGAGGCCTGTGCAGCCCGCGTATAGCTAAAATATATCCCTATCAGTAAGACCACAAGGAGGCCCACCATGGCCAAACGCCATCTTCTAGACGTCGTCGTCAATAAATACCAATAGTAGGGCAAAAAAGCCACAAGCATTACGGCATAGTTGACATGATTACGAAAGATAGGCCGCATCACTTTATTAGAACTATCAAAGGTAAAGCCTGCCGCAGCATGTCTGGCCAGCACATAACTAATGGCTATAAACAAGCCCACAGACAAAAACTTAAACACTTTTCTAAAGTCCGCTTCGCCTTTCATCAAAAGCAAAGGCAAGAAGAAAAAAGGCAGTACATACCAGAGTTTGGCCAATAAGAACTTGAAAGAAATGACAGGGCTAGTGGAGCCAATACTGGTCAGAAAAATCCACAGTAAGTGAGATATGACAATCAGTGAAATAGGATGGACAACATAGTCCATAGCTATCGTACTACTTCTGACAGTAGCCAAGACCATACATAGTCCCATCATGAAAACCATGATCGGCTCCGAAGGTAAATCCGTACCTAGACTACCGACATGTATCTCTATAGAAAAAGGCAGAATCGCAAAAAACAAATAGAAAAGCGCCTTGGGATTATTGAGTGCAAACAATAGAAAAAGGAATCCTGCTGGTATCAGAACAGGTACAGGCGTATATAAAACCGCTGCAGCTAAAAGTGATAACAAGGACAAGCTAGCAAAAGACCAAAATAGGGCCTTGTCACTAAACTCATACAAAGCTCTAGTAGCGCTAGGCATTCTTAAATTGTTCTCTCCAGTTATTCTTATTGTACTGATCCTTGATGACTACCCATAAGCACATGAGTATGCCTGTAAGGAATGCAGCTCCTAGGACCAGTATAGAACGCTTAGGTCGGGACTTATAGACAGGCGTTGTGGCTTGCTCTACGACGTGTATAGCAGAAATCTGGGAATCATAGACTGCTTTTAGGGAAGCCAAGCGATCTTTGTCTACATTCATCTGAAGGCTGAAATCTCTTGTCGCTCTCTCTAGGTTCTTTACAATGGGAAAGCCTGCATTGAACTTATCCATATCCTGTGCTAGACGATCTAGTTGTCTTTCGTAGCCTGTCTTCTGCGCCTGCACTTTTGCGATAGAGTCGCGCGGTGCTGCAACTTTCCTCAGATACTCCAACTTAGAATTGGCCGCCTGATAGCTACCTTGTACTTCTACCATTGCAGAGCCATAGGACTCTCCTTGTGAGTCTGTACTGAAAATGCCATATTTCTTAATAGATTTATTCAGACTATCCATCAGCACCGCGTATTGTACTTCTTTTTCCTTGAGCCCCCTGGCATAAGCTTCTAGCTGCTTTTTCTGTGTCTCCTTAGTGACTTGCTGTGCTAACTCATCTATTCTTATCCGTGCTGCATTGGCCATTTCTGCAGAGAAGGCAGGGTCCTTATCTTCCACAGAGAGATCTATGGCTTCGTACTTTGTCTTAGTTGTCTTGTAGAGTTTTTTCATCTTAAGCATCAGCTTGTGCTGTGCAAGTTTGTCCTCTTTCTTTATCCCATAATGCTCGTAGAGATTAAATTTTTCTTGGAGGTAACTGATGACGGCATTTGACTTGGCGATAGAGAAGAGTCTATCGAGATCTGTGTCTGCGCCATAGATGTCTTTCTCATCTGGATTGGCACCGATGGGCATGGGCTTAAAAATATCAGGACTAGCTGCGTAAAACAAGGTATGCGACTCGTAATAATTAGGCATCATCAGGGAAGCACCAGCTGTAAGAATAGCAGCAATGAAAGCAGCACCTAGAATGTGCTTTTTCCACTTGTATAATAACACCACAACGTCTAGTAGACTCTCGTTTTGACTCATTACAGTTGGATAGGTTAGACCTTTTGTTTGTTTTAAGTTAAGACTTCTTTTAAACGGAAAAAGCCTAGTAAAAATGATACTATCAGCAAAATTACTCCTGCTATTAACACCTCAAAGAACCACAAAAATGTCAGTTTATGAGCTAAAAAATAAACTAATGCAAAAGATATACCCATAAATAAGATTGCTTTGAATATATAACTGCCTGAGTAACTGAGATTGAACTTGGTTTTAGCCAAAATAAACTGACCTAGAAAAACCAGAGTCTGTGTCACTAATGTGGCCATCGCCGCCCCATAAGCCCCTTGTCTTGGTATCAAATATAGATTCATAGCCCAGTTGACCACTATCCCTATGAGAAAGATTCCATTAAATACTCTCAAATCTCCCGAAGAGGTCATCAGAGACCCATAGAGATAAGACATCGTCATAAACCAAAAACTAACCATCAGCAGCTTAAAGGTTTCTACATTTACCATACTTATATCAGAATAAATCCAGTGCATAAGATCAGCAGCATAAAACCAGCACAGCAAGGAAAAGATCGTACTCGCCGTCAGCAGAATACCCGTAGCCGTCCTAGTAAGAGGATTGACATCTGCCTTATCTCCTAGCAGCTTAGCAAACATCGGGATAAGTAGCATCGCAAAAAGATAGCCTAAGATATTAGCAGCATCTAAGAGTCTGTAAGCTGAAGAATAGATGCCTGCCGCCTTACCATCATCATCTAATAGCCGCTCCAGCATGACACCATCCATCCTTGTATATAGGGTCATCAAAATAAAGACCAAGGCAAAAGGAAAACTCATTTTCAATAGGCCTCTGCTCTTAGCAACGGAAAATCTAGCGCTCAAGGAAAATTTTCTACCTAAGAGTAGGAGCACAATTATATTAGCCAAGACCAAGGCTCCTAGCTGTCCATGTATAAATCCATAGATGTCTATTTCTTTTAGCACATAGATCTGAAACCCGATGATGAAAATCATCAGAAGCTTATCCAGAGCTGACAACCAACTTTCTATTCCGAAAAAACCCAAGGCAGAAAAATGACTGCGCAGGTAGACATAAAAGGACTGCAAGATCATAATGCCTCCCACACCTACTAAGATACTGAAGTAAGATGTAGGATAGCCTATCAGCATTCCCATCATTACTATAACTGCCAAAAATATAATGATCAATATCAACTTCGTCCCTAGCACATAAGAGAAGTGCTCTGCTACCGCTGACCTATTCTGTGAGACAACTTTAGAATTATAATTCTGTAAACCAAAATCCAAGAGGATCTGAAAAAGAAAACAAAAATTATATAACGCAAAGTAGACACCATAGTTATTATCGCCTACATGATTATAGACTTGAGCATCTATACCCAGTACATACAAGGGTTTGATAAGCAGATTTATTCCTAATAAAAGGAATATGTTTTGGGCGAATTGTTTTTGCAAGCTAAGGTAACTTCTAATTGAAGTTCAGATAACTCTCTAAAATCCATCCTTGGTTTCCATTAAAATCTACTAGCACAAATCTACTGCGCTTGCCATCTAGCATAATCGAATTTTCTGAGTACTGTAACACCTTCAGCAAAGTCTTATCAGGAATTCTGAAATTACTAGTGGCAGCACCCATACTAGGCTCCGCTCTCAAAGCAAGTGAGCCCGGACTATTTGTCACCGCCTGGTTACCCAAATTAATGAGGGGCTCTTCTCTAAACTCTGGTTCTATATGCTGAATAGGGTTATTAGAAACCGGTGAAGTAAATACTGGTGGCACGAAGACTGCTTCCTCAGTACCTCCCACTGGTCCAGTGCTAGAATGTCCACTACTCTCTTCATTCTGCATTCTCTCTAGTTCCTTCATCAAGTCTCCAAATACTGACTCATCTGCTGTTTCTACTTCCTGACTTGCTTCGTTTTCTCTCTGCGCTTCTTTTACTTTCTCAGCATAGTCTCTATAGATATCACTTCTGCTTCTACCTGCAGGTGCTTCCTCTTCACATTCCTCCAGTTTCTTTCTCACCTCCTCAAAGACCACAGGGTCAGCTGTCTTAACCTGTTCATCTTCTTGATTTTTCTTAGCAACATTCTTTAGAATTTCTCCGAATACATCAAAAATTCCCATTGTGTTCTTTTGTTATTGATTTGATAAAATGATCTCGTAAAATAGTAATTCTTAGATATTCATGGAAGTAAAGCAGATACCAATTATATACTCTATCACAAAACTGGGCTTTTACTCACCCCTGAAACTGGCACTTTCTCCTCACCCCGAAAACTTATGCTAAGTTATGGACCCTCGCTTTGCAAAAAAAAGGATAAGTGTAGATACTCACAAAGATGGGAATGTGGCGGTTCTAGCTTCAGTAAATTAGCAGGTCATACAGGTGGGTAGATTCCCTTCTCTTTGGTAAGACATGTAGACAGCCTGTCTAAGCTAAGGGCTAGGGATGAGTTGAGAAATTCAGATTATTCTCATGAAAAAGTAGAAAAGTATCAAGAAGGACCAGCAGTCGCTAGCAAGTTGGAAAATAACCTTTACTTTTAGTAGATAGTTCATTCCTTAGTCCTGTATGAAATATCTAAATATGAGATTCTACTCTCTACTTTTGTTTTATTCTGTATGTACCACCGTCTCCGCCCAGCTCACTGAGACGCATCTTCCCATTGTTATTATCCACACTGAAGGTGCACCTATAGAAGATGAGCCCAAAACTCGTGCAACCATAGACATTATCTATAAAGGAGGAGGAGCTGCAAATAATATCTCAGATTTTCCCAATGAATACAGTGGTCTATGTGGAATAGAGACAAGAGGATCATCTTCGCAGAGTTTTGAAAAAAAATCTTACAGCTTTGAGTTATGGGATGCCGGGGAGTCTGACCTAGACACAAGTTTTTTAGGATTTAAGAAAGAGGAAGATTTTATTCTCAATGGACCTTATTCTGATAAGTCGCTTATCAATAATACCCTAGTGCTACAACTTGCGAGAGACATGGGACATTATGCGACCAAGACAAGATTTGTAGAGCTTATTCTCAATGATGCCTATCAAGGCGTCTATGTCATCATGGAAAAAATCAAACGAGACAAAAACAGAGTGGCCATCTCTAAACTCACAGAAGATGATATCAGCGGTGATGCACTCACTGGCGGCTATATCATCCGCCTAGATCATGATAGATGGGGTGGCTGGGAATCCAAGTATGACAAATTCGATAATGATGAAAAACTCTATTTTCAATACGTCTATCCAAAGCAAGAGGACATCTTACCTGCTCAGGAAAACTATATACAAAAACTCATTACAGAACTAGAAGATGCCTTTATCTCCAACTCCTTTGCCAACGATAAAAACAAGCATTATACACAGTACATCAACCTGAGAAGTTTTGTAGATAATTTTATAATTAATGAACTGTCCAAGAATGTAGATGCCTACAGATTGAGTTCCTATTTCTATAAAGATAAAGACAGCGAGGGCGGACGTATATTTGCAGGACCCGTCTGGGACTACAATCTATCTCTTGCCAATGCCAGCTATTGCAACTGCTTCAACCCTGAAGGCTGGATGTACTACCAGTGCAAGGGACATAGCCCTTTTTGGTGGGACAGAATGCTTACCAGTTTTACGTTTACGACTGCACTCAAGTGCAGATGGGAAGAGCTTAGGTCAGATCTTTTGTCAGAAGAAAATTTACTAGCCCTCATCGATAGTAGAGTGGAAGAATTGGGTGATGCAGTGGATCGGAATTTTGAGCGGTGGCCGATCTTAGATGAGTGGGTATGGCCTAACTCAGATCTGTTCGGCGAAGTAGAATCGCATACAGAAGTGATAGACAAAATGAAGGACTGGCTCGTCGCTAGGCTGGCGTGGATGGATGAGAATATGCCTGGAGATGCCGCCATTTGCGAGCTGTTTGAGGATCCTGATTTTGAGATAAGTACCGCGGTGGAAGACCACGAGCAAGAAAAGATGAACTTGCAGCTCTACCCTAACCCGTCCACGGGCCAGCTACATGTAGAAGCTAATGAAACCATACAAAAACTGGCACTATACAATAACTTAGGCCAGAAAGTTTATGAGCTTAATGGAGCTAATAGGACCAGCATAGAACTAGACTTGACTACTCTTCCTGGAGTGGGTAGCTACCATTTGCGGGCGGTTTCTTACTCGGGGAGCTATACTCGGTCTTTTGTGTACTTTCGTTAAGGCTGGAGGTAATTAGAAGAAGAGATTAGATTGAGAGCTTAGAAAAGGATTATATTCTTCCCTGGCATGAATTCCTCCTCACCCACGAGGAACAATAATGATCTAACAAACCCGTTGAAACCTTTTTACATTACGTTTGTAAACGTTTATAATATTTTAAACGAATGCGGTAGGGAGGTTTACGTAATTAGGGGTGAAAGTGTAGATATATAGATGTTAGCTCTAATGCACGAAAAATTAGAAAACATACTACCATTTGACACAAAATACCTCGATAATCAAGAGTGTGAAATCCAAAATAATATAACGATCTTTGTAAAATGAAGGGAAGTCAAGATACTACTAGCAGTACTTTAAGACAATTACTAGGAAATGGGTTGACTTATGAAATACCAAAATTTCAACGTGATTACTCGTGGGAAAATGAGCAATGGGATGATCTATGGCAAGATATTCAATCAGTAGTTAATGGTGTCGAACCAGGACACTATCTTGGATATTTAGTACTTCAAACCAAAGATGACAAGAATTTCAAAGTTATTGATGGACAACAGAGAATTACCACAATAAGTATTCTAATTCTAGCAGTGATAAAAGTTTTGCAAGAATTTGTAGATCGGGATATTGAACCTGATAAAAATACTAAACGGGTTGAATCGTTCAGAAACAACTACATTGGATATTTGGATCCAGTGACATTAATTGCAACAAACAAATTAAGACTTAACCGAAATAATGATGATTTTTATAGATCGAAACTTGTTCCTTTAGAACAATTACCGCAAAGGGGTTTGAATTCTTCTGAACGATTAATGAAAAATTGTTTTGAATGGTTTGAAACTAAAATTAAGGGCACATATTCAACTGGTGAGGCAGTTGCAGAATTCATTGATAAAACAATTGACAAACTATTTTTCACCGTTATTTCTGTTAACGACGAATTAAATGCATTCAAAGTATTTGAAACATTGAATGCAAGAGGCGTCCAATTATCAGCTTCTGATTTATTAAAAAATTATTTGTTTTCAGTTGTTGATTCCAATAATCCTCACAAGTCTGAAATATCGACAATTGAATCAATTTGGGGTAAAATAATTGGAAAATTAGGCAGTGAAAAACTTGCTGAATTTTTGAGAGTTTACTGGAACAGTAAATATAAAACTGTCAGAAAAAATGATCTTTTCAAAGCTATCAGAAGAAATATCTCTCATAAAAAAGAAGTTTTTGAATTATTGAGAAGTCTTGAATCATCAGCAGATATTTATATGGCGTTAAGGAATCCTTTCGACGAATTATGGAAAGGAGATAAACAAATAATTAGCAACTTAACCGCTCTAAAAATATTTCAAGTAAGACAACCATTTTCCTTACTGCTTGCAGGATATCAGCATCTTGAACATCAAAAATTCAAAAAAGCACTAGATGATATAACCACTTTATCATTTAGATATAACATTATAAGTGGACTAAATCCTAATGATCAAGAAACAGTCTATAATGAACTTTCTCAATCAATTAGGACAAACAACGATTATGATCAAAATATTATAA
Source organism: uncultured Saprospiraceae bacterium (assembly GCA_938002665.1). Classification (GTDB taxonomy): domain Bacteria; phylum Bacteroidota; class Bacteroidia; order Chitinophagales; family Saprospiraceae; genus RFSX01. The sequence goes on from CALLAE010000139.1 coordinate 10,232, forward strand.
AGAAAATTGATCCAAAAGATGATTCATTTGAAACTGCTTTTTCTAATAAAGAATTTAAAAGAACTAGTAGGAATCATAAGATTGTAAAGTACATACTCTCGAAAGTCGAAAGAAAATTATATTCTTCAGATATTGACTTATTTAGTGATTTGTATACAATAGAACACATTATGTCTGAATCTAATGATGAGAATTGGGAACACATTCCTGATAACGTTTTTGAGAGATGTATTTATAGGCTTGGCAATTTAGCAATATTAGAAAATAAGTTAAATAATGAATCAGGCACGAAAAGCTATGAAGATAAAAAACTGATTTTTGAAAAGAGCTCATTGCATACAACACAAGCAATTCCGAAACACTACGATGAATGGGGTGAAAATGAAATTAATTCAAGGCAAAGTCAAATAGCCAATCAGGCAAAACAAATTTGGAGAATATAAAGCACTAGAGCTAATCGAGTAGACGGCCGTGAGCGATGAAGCCCACGGTGCGCCTCTCACACCACCGTACGTACGGGTCTCGTATACGGCGGTTCGCTTAGTCAGATACAGACGGAGTGATAGTAATCCAACAAGGAAACGTAGTCCTTCTTTTTCAGTCTTGATATAGTAATCGTAGTTCTGAGCATAGGACTCTGGGCGACAGCCCAGCTTCCCATACGTGTTCTACTCCAAGCATACGCCTGTCCTTTACTTATACCTAACCTGATGAAGTTCTTGCGCTTCCTTTCTGGTTTCTTCCAGTCGTGCCATATACAGTCTTGCTAGTCGGTAGTAGTTAATCCATCCGAGATAGATTTCACGAAGTTTACGTAGTCGTTCTCGTAGGCTTTGTGGTTTCGTCTTTTTGGTCGCTGATTTTAGCTTCCGTTTTAGACTCTCCCAGCTCGACTTACTTGCTACTAACTGGTATTTTCCCTTCTCTCCTTTCTTGTAAGTCGGCACAAACTTATGGCCTAGTAACTTAAAGGTTGTCGGTCGGCGGATACCGCTTTTCTCCTTGTTGATAGGTAGGGCTAGTTTATCCCGAAGGAAAACATAGATGTGATTGCCTATCTTACGAGCTTCTGCTTTTGACTTTGTATAAATACTAAAGTCATCTGCATAGCGAATCCATTTCAGCTCCAGTCTTTCTAGTTCCTTGTCCAAGATATCTAATAAGATGTTTGACAACAGCGGACTTAGTGGGCTGCCTTGTGGTAGCCCTTTTCGTCTACGGTGTAGTCGCCCATCTATCAGTATCGGTGCTTGTAACCATTTACGAATGAGGTGTAGGGTCGTGCTACACTTGACCTTGTTGTAAATCAGTTGTAGCACTTTGTAATGTGGCACTTCGTCAAAGAATCCTTTCAAGTCTATGTCTACAATATCCTGATAGCCTTCATTGATATAGCTTAGGGATTGCAGTAAGGCTTGGTGGGTATTCTTCTTTGGTCGAAATCCATAACTGCATGACTCGAAGTCTAATTCGAAGTATGCAGCTAGTTGTTGACTGACGGCTTGCTGTAGCCATCTGTCGATTACTGTTGGTACACCAAGCAGACCTGCAAGCCCTCCCGCTTTGCGGTTCTCCCAATTGAATGTCTCCCAGACATTCACCCTTCGGGTTCTTTCGTTCATCGTTTGCCTTCGGTATCGGCACTCCTCTGATAGCAGATGGCAGGTGTTCTCCCTTTATGACTTGAAGTACAATCTTATTCTGATGTACTTGTAGATAGTCACTCAGGGATTTTGCAGCCATCCCATCTACTCCGGCACTACCTTTATTGGCCATTACCTTACGGCTAGCTTTATAGAGGTTTTTGCCTTGTAGAATCTTTGCTATCATTTAATTTGTTTCTTGTTCGCTTCTCAGTAGGCTATCTTCTGATTCCTACCAAAATTAAAACTGACTTAGCGTTCAGTCCTTCCTTGGTTATGAGTCCTCAAGGGTATGGTATCAGCAATCCTTGCTCGGTTCTCCAAGTACTATGACTTCGGCTGACTTCCTTCTCTATCTTCATAGAGCTAGGACCTCCCCAGGTATTTTGCAAGCCCACCCGAAAGGTATACTTTCGGTTCTCTTCTTATATTGTCGCTGACAATATTCTCATCGAGATCAGTCGTTCATCTTTCATCTGATTCCCGCGGCATCTACTCAAAAGAGTTTATTGGTCAAGGGCTTTGCAAAGATGTGATTGCTTACCCGCTAAATCCAGCCTCCGTATACCATTCCTGTTCGTCAGTACCAGATTTTGTTACCGCTTCACTCTTCTCTCCGACAAAGACATTTTGATGTCTTTGGTTTCTTGCAGAAACTACTCTTCGTTCACCCTTTCTTCAGTCCTGCAATCTCTCACAGCAACCTTGCGACTTACTAGTAGGCTTCACCAACTCGCCTACAAGGGACTTCCACCCTCTAGAATAATTTACTATCTTTCGATAGTAGAACCCATACTGGGCGCACACAGAGGCTGATCAGAGAATGGCTCGTACCTCACCACTCTCGATAGCCTCACTCCGTTATACATAATCAGGTACGGTAAAGGGACATAGTTCACACTTATAAAGGGACATGGTTCACACTATTCAGAACGACTTATTTTGCTTTTAAAAAGTAAAATGAGTTGGGAAAAAGAAAGTGTAATGCAACAAAAAGAACGATTTATAAGAATGTGGCTCAGCAATGATTTTACTGTTGTTGGTCTTTGTGAAAGCTTCAGTATATCCACAAGAACGGGTTATAATCTCATTACTGCATACAAGCAACTTGGGGACGAATGTTTTGAGTCAAAGTCAAAGAAACCAAAGAACTCTCCAAACAAAACTCCAATCATCATTGAAGACAAAGTTGTTGAACTAAGAAAAAAGCATCCAGACTGGGGTGCACGCAAATTCAAAACTCTCCTCGAAAAGTATTTTAAAAAAGAATTGATTCCCTCGGAAACCACTATTAATGCCATTCTTAAAAGAAATGACTTGGTGAAGAGCAGAAGGAAAAGATCTGCTGGTGTTGGCAAACTTTACCCACAGTTTAATCCAAAAGAATGTAATGAAATATGGAGTGCAGATTATAAAGGAAAATTCAGAATAGGAAATGGTCGTTATTGTTGTCCACTAACAGTATGTGATTCCAAAAGCAGAAAAATACTAGGTGTTAATTGTCATTACAAAGCGACCTACAAGTCAGTAAAACAAGCGTATATAGACATTTTCAGAGAGCATGGAATGCCACATTTCATGCATACGGATAATGGAAGTCCATTTGGAAATACACAAGCACTTTGTCGATTTACTAGGTTGTGTTACTGGTTGATAGACCAAGAAATTACAC
>CALLAE010000140.1 GCA_938002665.1 uncultured Saprospiraceae bacterium
AGTGACTGAAGTCTATAGAAAAGAAGAGGCGGATTGGAAATTACTGGACTTGACTTTTAGTGAGGTGCGGGATACCCATAAGATAGAAGCAAATGAGTTGCCAAAAGAAAAAGCCAGCGAGGATTCTAAGTAGGGATTACATTGAGAAAAGGAATGTTGTTAGATGATAATAGAAGAAATATTTTAAAGGGATAATTTTAGCGCATTTGCTTCTTCCATGTTTTGTACTCTCCTTCAACTTTTCTTAGAACTTCATAAATTGAATTTGCCCAGTAGTTTCTAATTCCGAAACCTCCAGGCTCTCCCTTAATTCTTTCATGGATAAGAATATTTTTACTACTCATAGAAAAGGCAACAAAGTGAAAATAGGCCTCTTTGTAATTTTTTGAAAAATATTCACATACTAGACCTACACCAATTCCAGAGGATTTACTTAATTGGTATTGAGAGATTATTTCTTGGATATCTCTCTTTTTTAGCTCTACTGCCTTCCTTGCTTTGATGTCAGACAAGTCCGTACTGTCATTAATCTCATACATCATTTCTAGATCATATTCTACTTCTTTCTTTCTTAGCATGCCTTTCACATCATATTTGTCATCCTCATAAACGATAATGTCATTCCAAGCAGGGAAGTATTTTTCTTTTAGTTCGCTAGAGTTTTGATTGCCTAGGTCCATAAAATGTGTAAATTCTCCAATAAGTTTCATGTGACTGAAATCAACTCCTATCCAAGTGATTTCTGTATCTTTTTCAAAAAATTCTTCAATACTCTGTGCATTTAATTCTGAAAAGAACATCAGAAAAAGGGCAAAAGAAAATATTAGTGTTCTAAGCATTTAGTTAATATTAATGGAGGAATAAGTACTTATAAAAATAAACTTTAAATTGACAATATGCTTAGGACAGCTAAGCAAGATGATGATAAAGGCCTCATCAGTAAAAGTAGTTTAGCTGAGTTATGGGAGCCGCAGCACTTGGCGCATGGAAAAAACATATCTATTGGCTTGGGCTGGTGGATAAAGGATGATGAAAAGTATGGCCGTTCTTACTTTCATGTTGGCACTAATCCTGGCTATTGCAGTATACTTATGCTCTATCCAGAAAAAGATTTCGGGATAGTCATTCTTTCTAATGGCTGGTATGGCAAAGAGGCTGTGTGGAATAAGTTGTTCTATGAGTTGGTGGGGATGTATCTGAAATGATTAAGATAAAGAAAATGAAATACCTGATAATTTTAATTTCAGTGACTGCAATGACCGTAGCTTGCAAGACACAGAAAATACCTAGCCAAGCTATTGTATCATCCATCAGCACTAAATCGGCTCAGGATGAAAAAATAGATGAAGTTCTACAAAGAGACACTATCGTATTTGATAAGACCTATTCACTGCAAGAATTTGTTGATCTTTTTGAGATAAAGAAAGGTATATTAAGACTAAGGGAACTTCCTTCTGGAAAATTAAAACATTATAATACCATAAATGCTGGTGTATTTGAGAATGAGCTAACTGATATATCTGAAGGAGTCTATTTCTTAGATCTCCGATATGGATTTGAAATCAGACAGACAAAGATGATTCGCAAGACTATACGTATTGTCAAATCTGAAAGAGAAAAACATAGTTCTAAGAAGATTTAGGTATTTAGTTGCCAGGCTATTTTATTACCCTAGGTTACCGATATTATATCAGGTGCATTGGCCGTTAGTTAGGTAGTTCTGAAAGAAAAACTAACATGCTAAGAAAGCTATCTAAAATCTTACTCACCCTCGCTCTATGCTACCTGCTGTTAGCCCTTGCAACCCCCTTCAGTCAGACTCTAAGAAACAGATCCATCAGCAATCAGCTCACTTATCTGTCTAACATTCTTGATCTAGGCCATGATGATGAACTTCAGAATCGGTTCCCTGAAGGTAAGCTCTTTAGCAATGCCCTGCTAGCAGTTTCTACTGTAGAGTATTATAATAAGCAAGAGAAAGCAGCAAAGAAGTACGCCAAGATAGTTGATAATTGTATTCTCAGATTGCAATCAGAAAGCGCATTAGAGTCCTTCCATGCTAACATGATTCCTGCCTACGGCATGTTCTATAATGGCTGGTCTAATTATGTCTACGCGACCTACAAGAAGAGTCCTTTGTTTGAGTTCTCCTCAGTACAGGAACTAGTGATTTCAGAGTCCAAGATAATAGAAGAGCGACTCCTAGCAGCACAATCAGATAGTCTACGGATGATGGATAGCTATATAGAATCTAACTGGCCTGCCGATAATATGATGGGCATAATTTCTTTGAGTAACTCGGAGTTACAAGAGGCATGGATAAATTTTATTCTGCAGTCTACAGAGCATTCCTCTGGCTTAGTCCACCACTCAGGAAGTGATCCTACTGAGGTCAGAGGTTCTTCAAGTGCAATGATCACCTATTGTATGTCTGTGACAGAGCACCCAGCAACTAAGGCTTATGCTGGAACATTGCGGAGTACTTTTATAGATGAGTACCTTGGGGTCCAGCTAGTCAAAGAACATGTGGATGGCTCTGGAGGGATGGACGCAGATTCAGGACCTATTCTTTTTGGCTACGGTGCCTCTGCAACCATCATGAATATCAGAACTCAGGCTAGACTCGGCAATCCCAAATCTAAAGCTACCTGGGCAGCAATGAATCTTATAGGACTCCCAATTAATATTTTTGGAAGGAAGTATTACCTTCTGAAAAAAGAGCCTATGCTCGATCTCTTTATGTTGTGGACAAGTGTAGCGTTATGATGTAAAGTGTGATTTCATACTGTCAAAGCCAGGACTGATTATTCTTGTAGCAAGATAAAGACATGAAAAGTAAATAAAGTTGTGTATTGTTGTTAATTAGCTTGAGTTATAGCAAGATTTTGTAAATATTGATAAAATTGTTTTTCATGAAAGCAATAACGAAAACCAAAAGCATAGAAACTAAAAACATTGTCTACGTCGGCAGAAGCATAGATGGATACATTGCAGGAAAGAAAGGTGAGCTGGACTGGTTAGATATTATCCCCGGTTCTGATAAGATAGATATGGGCTATGTCGGCATGATGGCAGAAATAGATGCCCTAGTGATGGGTAGAGTTACTTTTGAAGTCGTACTGAATTTCGGGATAGAGTGGCCTTACAAAAAGCCTGTCTTTGTGCTCAGTAATTCAGTCACTGAAATTCCAGATCCGCTGAAAGAAAAAGTATTCTTGACAAATGGCAGCCCGCAAAAAGTAATAGATCAGCTCCATACACTAGGCTATCATAAACTCTATATAGATGGTGGCGTGACCGTACAACAGTTTTTAGAGGCTGACCTGATAGATGAGATGACTTTGACGACAATACCTATAGTTCTAGGAGGCGGTACTTTTTTGTTTGGAGAATTAAGTCAAAGCTTAGCATTTGAACATGTGGAGTCTAAAGTGTTTTTGGAGCAGATCGTCCAAGATAAGTATAGGAGGAAAAGGACAGTCTAGGGGTTACTCCACTATCTCATAATCTATATCTAATTTCCTGAAAGCCCTAAAAGCAGAACTAGAGTTCTTGTCATCCACTTCTATATCTACAGGATCACCTTCAAGAAGAATATCAGTTAGCTCTCCCGCTAATGAGCCATCTATGTTACTAGAGTTTTCTTCGATACAACTAGCGATAGCTCGTCTGTCAGGTCGCTTTGCATCACAGGAAAGTAAGTTAATTTTCATAATGTTCTGCAAAGGTAAGAACTTATCTTGGCATAAGATGTATGTTGCTCCATCATGCCTAGCCCCTGTCGGCTTGGGTATGTAGCGAAAAGCTTGTTACTCTGGACTAATTGCTGGAAGAGGAACAATGCGTAGTGAGCAACTGGTGCAAGAAAGCATCTGCAATCCATCCCACCCATTCCACTATGTGAATTCTAGCTTAACAAAGTTATTGGATGACAAGACTTCTGTGAGGGTGGGACTAAGCTATGGTCATAATGATGATTAGGTTAAGGTAGATGGTTTTCAGCTAGATGAGAACTTGTCTGGACTACCTGTCAAGACAGCATTCAAAACTGTACTAAGTGATTTTCATATTGTTAATTATGGAGATTATAATCCGCTTACTGAAAACAAGAAATTTCAGCTTCTAGTTCTGAAAGATCTCTCTCGTATATCTGTTCTATAACTTCGTAGAAAAGGTTCTTATGGTAATTCTTTTCTTCAAATAAACGCTTGGCTGTAAGTATATCGGCTGAAGCGGATGTTATTTCTCCTTCCATAAAATGTGCATAGGCTTTGTGATAATGTAGATCAGCTAATTCATCATTGAGCTGTATGCCTTCTTCTAGAATTTTTATTGCCTGAGTATAGTCTTGAAAATAATTGGCTATCAGGCCTAGATAGACATGAGCAGTAGCATCTATTTCCTTAGTACCTGTTTTTCCATTTTCTGCCTCTAGGTACCTGTCAAAGTACTCTTTAGCTTTGTCATAATTTTTCAGACCATAGTAGCAGAGCCCTCTGAGGTAATCTACAGAGGTCACCCGCACATAATCAGTCTTATCCACTGTCAAGGTATCAGTCGCATCAAAGTCAAAAAGAGCACCTCCATAGTCTCTGAAATAAAATAGCTTAGAGTGGCCGCGCCAGGCCTGCCATGCTTTAGGATTGAGAGCTATAGCTTTTTCATAGCACTCATTCCATTCTTTGTAGAAGCCTCTGGCGAGATAGGGTTCTGCCAGTTCTTTCCAGACCAGTTCGTTTCGTGGGTCTATACGGGCGGCTTTTTCTAGTAGGCGCATATTTTTTGGAGTGCCTGCTTCTATCAGCTTACTTAGGCCAAGATAATTAGAGGCGAGCTTTCTTTTTTCGTGCTCTGATAGCTTATGGTACGTCTCATTGCTGAGCCTGTCACAGCTTACCATCAGCAGTATCAAAAAGCCACTAAGGCAATATTTCCACCAGTTCTCCATTTTCGATTTTGAATGTTAGGTGAGTAAAGCTATCATAAGTGCTATCTGAAAAGGAAAGGGCATCCCAGTCCTTCAAGTTTACAGTTAGTTCTAGTAGTTTGTCAGTGAGTAGTTTATTAAATTCCTTTTCTTGGTAATCTAAGCCCACCTGTAATAATTGGTGTCTTCCACTCTCGCCTTTGCAGTTGATGACAAAGCGTATGGTGATATAACCACTTTCATTGGTATAGCCCTGGTGATCATAATATTGGTGAAAGTAATTCCTCAGGGAGTCTTTGCCGTGAGAAAATTTAGAAGGATTTCTACCATAGTAGGAGGGAAACATCTTTTCTTCAAAGCAAGCCTTAAAATCTGATTTATCTAGAAAAGATCCTGCAGAGATATGCCCTACCTGATGATGATGTGGATTGATAAGGTAGTAGTCACAAGAAGTTAAGGACCACATTAATAATACACAAAGAAGTACCCTCCCCATAGACCTTAAAAATCAATATTCTTAGCCAAACTATTAAGCATTAATGTCTTATTAGCTAAGCATTAACAATTAGCCTTTCTCTCTAATCATAACTCATATCTCATTCATTTGATATCTAACTACATACACCACTACATCCCGTTACCCCATCTAAGCTAAAAAGCATCAAGATGGAAAACCTATTCACTGTCTCTACCAGCCAACTATTTCTCTACCTAGCCGCGCTACCCTTATTTATTATGGCTCTCATACTTTTCCAAAAACATGTAGTGAAGCACAGACGAAGTTTTGATTTTAACACAAGTCATTATTTAGTCGGCTTAGCACTAAGTCTGAGCACCAGCGTTGCTTTGATGAATTGGGAAATATCTGATGAACCAGTTTTGTTTCAAGTAGAGGATGGACTAGAAGAGCCTATAGTTAATATACCAAGAACTACACAAGAACAAATACGCAAAGCTGTCCCACCCCCGCCCAAACCTAAAAAGCTCATCAAGAAACTGGATCTGACCAAACTAAAATTAGTGAAGGAGGAGCCAGTACTGGAAAACGATCTCAAACTTATAGATATAGAAGAGGTCCCAGACCCACCTGCACTCACCGCAGCCAAAGCTGCACCGCCACCGACTCCTAAACCCATCATAGTAGAAGACGAACCTGCCTTTGTGTCCATAGCAGAGCAGATGCCAAGGTTTCCGGGTTGTGAAGAATTACATGCAGACAAGGCAGCTAGAGAGGACTGTAGTAAGAAGGCTTTACTTAACTATATCTATGGCGAGCTAAAGTATCCTCCGTATGCAAGGGAAAATGGTATAGAAGGAATGGTCGTTTTGCAGTTTGTGGTGTCTAAAGAGGGTAGGATAGAAGATCTCAAGATAGCAAGAGACATAGGAGGAGGTTGCGGCGCTGCAGCTGCCAAAGTAGTGTCTTCTATGAATGATATGGAAGAGCCATGGGTAGCTGGAAAACAAAGAGGCAGACCCGTAAGAGTCCGATATACACTTCCCGTAAAGTTCAAGATAAAGAGATAAAGGGTAGAAGAGCTAAATTAAATTTAGACTTAGACTTAAACTACCCCTTAAACATATAAACCCGTGACTTTCACCCCTCTTGAAGTCTAAACTGTGATGGCTTATCTTTGTGCCTCAAATTATGAGACTTTAAACCCGTGGATTTATGAACAGTATTTCTTATTTGACTGCCACCTTTGGTGGTATAGCCCTATTTGGCTTAGGTTGGTTGCTAAATCACTTCATCATTAGCGGCAAATCCAAAGACTGGAAGGCCAAGTTCCTAGATTTAGAAAAAGAACACAATCATCTAGGTAAACAGATTAATAAAGAGAAAAAGCAAGTAGAGCAGCTAAGACAAAAGTCCGAATCATGGAAACATGAGTTTCATGAGTTGACTCAGGAGAGCTTAGTCATAAAAAAAGATCACAGAGCTTCTATGTCAGCTCTTGAAGACCAGAATAAAAGTGTCAGAGCCGAGCTGTCTAACATAAAATCAGAAAAGGATAGATCAGTCGCCGCCCACGATAAGCTCAAGATAGAACATGAGAAGCTCAAGGAAAAGTATAAAAAAGATGTAGCGGCAGGTACAGAATGGCGTACAGAAAGAGACAGATTGACTAGAGATCTGAAAAGCACAACTGAAAGATTAGAAAAAAGTCAGGTTATCGCTAACGAATACAGAGGCAAATACGATAAGCAAGCAGAAGAGATTAACAAGATCAGAGTGATGGAAAGAGAAATAAGATCGCTTAATACGAAAGTCAAAAAACTAGAGCAAGACTGTGAGTATTGGGAGAAAAAGCACTACGATGCCCATCACGAATTAGCTAGTCTTAAGGAAAACATCGTAGCTATGCAAGCAAAATATGATGAATTGGCGCAGCTCAGAAAAGGAGATGAAATCCTAAAGGCCAACCTCATGGAGCAAATCTCAGAATTCAAGACCAAGTTTGTTAATGTCAATAACAAATACAGAGATCTGGTAAGTAATAATTGAGAAATATCATTTATATAACTAAGCTATATATAAATTTTACCAGCTTTGAGCTATCAGAATACTAGACACAATATTATATTTACACTGCCGAAAAGAAGTACTAGCTTTTAAAATAATCTGAACGGCCATGACACTAAGTCGTGGCCTTTCCCATTTTTAACAAGTATCTTTACTTGATTTTCAGATATAATGGGACTTTTGGCAGTTATAATACCCCATTCCGACCTTCTGCCTTACAACTTAAGTCTGTAAAGAACCTTTATTTGAAATCTATTTTCCTGATTAGTCGTTCATATACTGCGCCTACAGGCCAAATAGAAGTTATCTAAATGGAAACTGGATTATTTATGAGAACTATTATTCTTTGCTTCTTTCTACTTGCTGGACTCAACTTATCAGGACAAGATTCCAGACTAGCCAGCCAGTATTATAATTCGGGCGAGTACGAAAAAGCAGCTGCGGTATTCAAAAAGCTCTTTGATAAGCAGCCCAATAGCCATTATTACTTTGAGCAATATATTCAGTCTCTCTTGGCTATGGAAGATTATAAGGCTGCTGAGACTGCTATAAAAAAAGAGCTAAAAGCACGGCCTAAGCATGTCCAGCTTTATGTAACTTATGGCAATCTCTTCGAAAGACAATTTCTACCAGAAGAAGCAGAAAAGAAGTACAGAAAGGCGATAGATGAAATGCCTAATGACGTCGGTGTCATCAATAATCTGGGTAATTCCTTTACTAGATTAACCAAATATGACCTAGCAATAGAGACTTACGTCAAAGCTGAGAAGATCATCAAGAATGACAAACTCTTCATCAATAATCTAGCTGACCTCTATAAAAGGAAAGGAGATATCCCAAAGATGACAGAATACTATATCAGAGCGGCATCTCTAAATCCTACTCAGGTAGAAAGATATAAGACCACTTTCCAAAGATACCTAACCGAAGATGAGCACCTAGAAGAAATGAGGGTGCAGCTTTATACTAGGATCCAAGAAGAACCAGAAAATGTTGTCTATCCAGAATTGCTAGAGTGGGTCTTCATAGAGAAAGAAGATTATAATAGTGCTCTCAGGCAAGCAAGAGCGCTAGATAGGCAGAACGAGGAAGATGGACAACGTGTGATGAATCTCGCCAATATCGCTAAGGGCTCAGGTGATTATAATACAGCCCTCAAAGCCTACCAATACATCATAGAAAAAAAAGGTAAGACCAATTCTAATTATGTCAACGCAAAAGCAGCTGCCCTCAAAACCATGCGAAAAAAGATCACGCAGAATTTTGATCACCAGCCTGGAGACTTAGACTCTCTTGAACTAGAATACGAAGCCTTCATTGCTGAAATGGGAATCAATTCTAGGACAGAATCTATGGTGAAAGAATATGCTGACTTTTTAGCTGTCTACAAGAATGATTTACCGAAAGCAATAACAGTTTTAGATGATCTAGTCCAGCTTTCGAGCATAGGCAGATATGTCAAGGCCAACAGTAAAATTTCACTAGCCGATTATTATTTGATGCAAGGAGAGATTTGGGAGTCTACTTTACTTTACTCACAAGTAGAGAAAGACTTTAAGGAAGAGCATCTGGGAGAAGTGTCTAGATTTAAAAATGCAATGCTGGCATATTATGCAGGTGAATTTTCTTGGGCACAAGAACAATTTGATATTCTAGAGTCAGCCACCTCTAGATTGATCTCTAATGATGCTATAGATATGTCTGTATTCATCATGGATAACATGGGTCTAGATACCACTGATGTGCCACTTAAAATGTTTTCAGAAGCGCAGTTGCTGACCGTACAAAACAGATACGATGAGGCCTTTGTTAAGCTTGATTCTATCAATGATATGTTTCCTAAGCATTCTCTCACAGATGATATTATCTATCAGAAAGCTGATCTTAATATGCGCTTGCGTAACTACGAGAAGGCCATAGAACTTTTCACTATTGTCTATACAGACTACAAAGAAGAGATAAGAGCTGATAATGCCTTATATAACCTAGCGAGTCTCTATGAGAATCAATTAGATAATCCTGATGAGGCAAAGAAACTCTATGAAAAATTATTTGTTGAGTTTTCCAATAGTACTTACGCAATAGAAGCAAGAAAAAGATACAGAATACTCAGAGGCGATGATATCTAAAAATGTGAAAACAAATAATCCTTTACTTTATAACATAACGCTTAAGATTCACTCGGACTTGGCAGATGAGTGGCTCACTGCTATGAAAGAAGATTTCTTACCCAAAACCACTGATGGGAAGATTATTGTTTCTTCTCAGATCAATGAGTTGCTGATTGATTCTGATGATGGGGATAAGACCTTTGCTGTGCAGTTTATTTTTGCAACTCAAGATATCTATGACAGGGAAGGCCTACAATCCCTTGCTAAGTTTCTAAAATTGCTTGATGGTCAATTCATGAAAAAGTATGTCTACTTCACCACTAAAATGGAAATCTTACATTACTATGTAATGCCCTCAGAAAATTAGTTTAGTAACCTACAGTCTTCCTCCCATGTCCCAAGAATTATAATTTGAACAGATCTGCTATCGTATTGCTCTTTATCGCCAATGCTATTTCGGGCATTGCTCAGGGCATAAGTATGATAGCCATTCCTTGGTTTTTTGCCCAGCAGGGCAAGTTGGATTATTTTCTCCTTGTCTATTTACTTACTAATATGGTCTCCTTATTCTGGGTGCCTTATTGTGGAACCTTGATAGATAAGTACGACAGGAAGCAGGTTTTCATGACTATTACCTTTGTCGGTGGTTGCTTAGTTGGACTCATCACTTTGATGGGTTATCACTTAGGTGATTTGCCTAGTATAATGGTGGCCGCAGTGTTTCTTTTTACCTTCATGAATTATAATATTCATTACCCCAATCTCTATGCTTTCGTACAAGAGATTACGGTGAAGGAAAATTATTCTAAGATGACTTCTCTGCTGGAAATCATAGGTCAGCTAACAACTATTTCAGCTGGTGCATTTTCTACCTTACTTCTGGAAGGCACAGAGGGAGGTGTCTACAGGATTTTCGGTAGGTCCTTTGATGTGGGTTTTGAAATAATGCCCTGGAATATACATGAGATCTTTCTCATAGATACAGTAACATATTTTGTTGCCATGGTGATTATATCTCTTATTCGCTATGTCCCTTTGGTAGTCAGAAAAGTAGAGGGAGGCTCTTTGTTTGTCCGACTAAAAACAGGATGGAACTACTTGATTGCACATAAGCCTATCTTTTGGTTCGGTGTACTCTCCTACATGGTTTTTTTAGCTATGCTCATGGAGGCATTTTATCTAGGCGCTTCCTATGTCAAAAACCACCTCGGTGAGACAGGTGATATCTATGCTAATTCTAAGATGGCCTATGCCCTGGGAGCTATCTGCACTGGACTCACCTTGAAATATTTGTTTACCAGATTCTCACTACCTTTCATAACTATAATATTGACCATAGGTACGGCTGGTGTTTTCTTTACCCAATACGCCACTAAATCTATCACGCTTTTCTTTATCATGCTTTTTGTTTTAGGAATAACCAATGCGGGTACCAGAATCGTACGTGTTACTTATTTATTTAGAAATGTGCCTAATCAGCTCTTTGGTCGAGCAGGAAGTATCTTTTTTCTGAGTAATATAATCTTCAGAATCATGTTACTCGCAATATTTCACTTGTCTTGGTTTCAGCATAGCAACATTAACTATGCATACCTAGTTACCTCTTTTATTTTAGTCTGCTCTGCTATTTTATTGATCTATCATTACAAATCTTTTGACCTAAGTCTAAGAGTATGAGAGCACTGAGTCTAGGTAGATATTTTCGTATCCCAGTTTACGTTCACTGGTCCTTCCTATTTGTATTGGGTTTTATCAGTTATACGAGCATCAGTGAGGGCATGGACAAGGTGCAGATTGCGGCTTTCAGTTTGTATATTTTTTTGGTTTTCTTTTGTGTGGTACTGCACGAGTATGGTCATGCTCTTATGGCAAGAAGATATGGTATAGAAACGGTGGATATAATCATAACGCCTATAGGAGGACTGGCGAGACTGAGAGGGATGCCTCGGGAGCCAAAAGGAGAGCTGATGATCGCAATAGCAGGACCGCTGGTCAATCTAGCTTTGGCCACACTGATTTTACTTCTGCTGTATGCTCTTGGGGTAGGGATAATTTTACCCGACACTGATGACTTGAGCATATTGACTAATCCCATAGGCTTTTTGCATCTAGTCTTACTGCTGAATGTCATTTTATTCGCTTTTAATCTCATTCCTGCCTTCCCAATGGATGGTGGAAGAATCTTAAGAGCTATTCTGTGTTTTAAATTTGATAGAAAAAAAGCCACATTTATAGCTAGTATTATTGGTAGAGCTATTGCTATTGGCTTTGTCCTATTTGCGACTTATAATCGCTTGCCTAGCTTGTTATTTATAGGCATTTTCATCTTTGTGATGGCAGGAAGGGAGTACAAGGCTATGGTGTGATATAGCTCAGAACCTGCTGAAAGGAAGACTGGCACATGACACAAGGCCACGTACCAGCTCCCTTTTAAGGGTGTTAAAGTCGTTGTTTAGACCCTAATTAGTTGAATTAGTCACTTTTTATTAGTTAAAATCTTAAACTAGGGAACTTATCAATGTTAATGCCCTTCATCTGCGCTTTCAAGCTTAATAATTTGTATTTGAGCAAGGAATTCCGACCTTAGCTGCCCACCGACTAGCCCCGGTGCTGGAATTGGTAGACAGGCATGATTGAGGGTCATGTGTCCGTATGGGCGTGGGGGTTCGACTCCCCCTCGGGGCACCAAGT
>CALLAE010000141.1 GCA_938002665.1 uncultured Saprospiraceae bacterium
TAGTACTTTTATTTCTTGCTCTAACACTAACAGTCTCAGCACAGTCTCATGACTCTATCTATGTCCAGATCACAAATACTTACCCTAAGACCATTACAAAAAAAGTGCTCAGCTCTGCTCATACCCTAAAAGATATCAATCCCGGCTACCCCAGCTCGTGGATCATGAGCTATGAGTCTGTTGACCTAGCTATTAGTTCAGACGGAGGGGAGGAAGTGGCTAGTGGGATGAGTGAAGAGTTAACTGAGAAACAGCTAGCCCTATTGGCACAAACAAAAGTCGGCAACAAAGTAGAACTGAGCATCAGATATTATAATCAAGATCTTAAAGCGTCCAGCGAATCAAGAGAAATAAAGTTCTCCTATCATGTGGTTCCCTATTTAGAGGCTAGTTTTTCCAGAAAGGATGACAGTGATAAAAAGGCAGTGGATGTGTATATCCAGACATCGCTTTCTGAGCTTCAGAATTTCAGCTTTGAGTTGTGCTTGGTGGAATTTGTTATAGATAAGGAGGGTAGTGTCACTGATATTAAACTGACTGAAAGTTCTGGAATAGAAACCGTTGATGCTTTAGTTATCAAGGCACTAGCGAGTATGCCCAAGTGGCAGGCAGCTGAGGATGAGCAAGGGCGAAAAATCCCCCAGATCTTCGAGCTGCGAGCAGGGAATATGCTGGGTTGTTAGTAGAGAAAATTAGCCATGCAAACTATCATTCAGTTCTATGAGTTTAGTGTTAGGTCGAGCAATTAGCTTTCCTGTTTCAGAATCCATCAGATACAGTAGATAAGGTCTCTCATTAAGCTCTGCGCCTTTCACAACATTATTCCCTTCTTCTACTATAGCCCCATTGATATCCACAGGTTCTTTTTTGTCATTATATAGAGACACCTTCGCACCTGCTGTCACATAGACTCCTGCGGCCACTGTACATCCATCACCTAGAGAAATACCTGTACCAGCATTAGCTCCCAGTAGGCATTGCTCACCTATAGAAATCACATTTTTGTTACCACCAGAAAGCGTCCCCATGATAGAAGCACCTCCACCTATGTCCGTCTTGTCTCCGACCACTACACCAGCAGAAACTCTTCCTTCTATCATCGCACTGCCTAGTGTGCCGGCATTGAAATTGATAAAGCCCGCAGGCATGACTGTGGTTCCAGGACTGAGATGAGCACCCAGTCTTACCTTGGAGCCTTGCACTATCCTGACACCATTCGGCACGTGGAAATTAACCATGTAAGGAAATTTATCTACATGACTGACCACCAGCTCTTCACCTGCAAAGGTCCACTTCATTTTTTCTGAGGCGAGGTCTTCTGGTAATATTGGGCCTTTGTTGGTCCAGGCCACATTGAGCATCTTACCGAAGATGCCAGAGCAATTTATTTCATGAGGTCGGACATGCAGCTGACTGAGGCATTGTGTCTTAAAATAGCCTTCCTCAGGGGTCTCCACAGGCTGGTCTTTATCGTACAAAAAGTAAGCAATAAGATCGACTGTATGATATGCTACCACTTCAGTGTAAGACGTAATCAGTTCATTGAGTAGATTGATATTGGGATGTGCTTGTCCATCTCCCTCAAATGCCTCAAACTTATCCATAGCCTCATGCAACATATCCACTGTCACGATCGCCTGACCATTATTGTTACCACTATATCCTGTGACCTCAGTAAGGACTGCTGCAGTGCCATAAGCCGACTGATAGTTAATCAGCGGGAAGAATACCTCCATCGTCTTATCCCCTCTCTGCTTCCTGATTCCTAGTCCAAAAGCCGTAGGCTGCTTGTAATCATCTCTTGCTTCTATTTCTGCAATGTAGGCTTTGAATTCTGCAACTGTTTTCATGCTTACTTATTTTAGGCAAATGTAGTTTTTTAGTAGCTAAGCTGATAAGATTAAGTCTAAGCTAAAGTTTGAGTACTAAATTAGATTCATACGTTTTTTCGCTCTTTTCACCTCCCAAACCTCCTCAAGGTGAGCGAGATTGCAACTGATGAATTCTAGATTCCAATTGCTAGTTTCTGAGCCAAATCATGTAAACCACTTAAACTTATTAATCCTGTTTCAGATAAAAAAGTAGAAGCTGGAATTGCATAAATGCTGTTATTAAATAAAAAAAGGAGGCATCCGCCTCCCTCCTGATCCATCCATATTGCTAATTTCTAGAAAGTTGTTCGATGATTAGCTAAGTCAGAATTTCACTTCGTAGTATATGATTATGCCGACTAGAGTAACAATGATGATACTTACTAGAAAGGATAATCTTAGTAGCAGTGTTACTTCATGTCTCAGCTTTTCGTTCTGAGACTTTGAGCTAACCTGGCCTACCTTTATGGTAGGTCTTACCGTTGATAATTCGTATTGTCTCATGATTAAATATTTTAACTACTCAACATGAAAAAGTGATTTTGCTGTTCCTGAGCAATAGAGTCAGTCGACTAATAAGGATAGAAACTCGATGAATGAGGTTAGAAATCAGCAGATGGTCTGAGGTATTTATTAAAATCTATTTGCTAGGCATCGATTATCTTAGGTTTACAAATAGTAATAAGAGTAGTAGTATCTTCTACTTAAATAAATGCTATGGTTAGAAATGAAACAAACAATCAAGATTTTACTATTTCTTCTTTTGGGACTCTCACTGATGAATATGCATTGTACAAATTGTGAAGAAGAAATACGGGATACTATATCTCATTCTGTTGAGTTAACCCCGATTCAACAAACTTATACAATCGGAGATACGATAATAATTAGTTCTTCATTCAGTTCAATGCTAAATTTGGAAAGAAGTGGAGAAGTTTATGATAATTCTGACCAATCATTTAGTATAGTTTTTAGATTATTTGAGGGAGTGCGAGAGCAAGTAGATGTCATCCCTGCTCGTGATAATTTTGAGCTTGTAGAAATTGATGGCAATGTATACCCACCTTTAGCTCATGAATATAATGTTAATGTATACAGTGATTGTGATGAGGAATTTTGTGAATCTGCATTAGGATTAATACCCCAAAGGCAAGGTTATTTTGGCTTGGCTATAAGGAATGGACATTCTGAAATCGATGAATGCCAACTACTCACTTTTATTCCGCAAGGAATATCAAATGGTGGGAATAATAACTTCGAATTATTTGAAGAAATAGAAGTTAGGAGAATAAGAATTGATGGCTCCTATTTTGATAATGAAGAGGCGGCGGTAGATGATGATTTATATTTTTTCCGAGTCAAACAGTAAAAAATAGCTAAATACTCGAAGCGCTCAATCCTCCTTATTTTAATTCAGACTAAAGAATTGACTTCAGAAAAACGAAAACTATCTTAAATTCTTGATTCCATATCCTAGATAAAAATTATTTGTCTATTTTGATTTATGTAATTCTTCCTAGTTTTTAGTCTTCTTAGATAAAAAACTTACTTATGAAAATCAACTATAGACCCTCCATTTTCCTTTTTGCCCTTCTTTTCCTTGGCTATTCCTGCAGTGACAGGGAAGGCACAGCCTCAGAAGGTAATTTCTTGCTCGACGCCAGCGAAGTACAAAACATAGAAAACGAACAGTTTTTGATGGTCACTGATCCTGCAGATGGGTCTGTGCTCTATTGGGAGACAGGACTTGCTTTCGAAGATGGTATCACTATAGATACAGAATCTGAGACTGTAGATGTGACTACTGGTGTAGAGTATAGTTCAGGTTTCGATATAAAAACTTTCAGAGATGTACAATCAGGATTTAGACTATCAGGATTTACTTTCCAATGTTATGATGGACAACATGACTTTGATCCTCTAGGACTAGATAATGTGGAGTTGGTTATCAGTGGTACGACTGAAATCATAGACATTTACAATCCTTTATACAGACAAAATGATTTGTCAGATGTGGATACAACTGATACTGAGATAAAAGGGAATATCATTTATGATTATGCTAATGATCTAACGATTATAAAGGGTAGATATAATAGATCGTTCAAAAATCTTCAAATTGCTATGCAGTTTTCCGGAGAGGATGATTTGAAAAGTCTAATTATCAGAAAGGACGATTGGGTAAGGATAGATGATGAGAACCATAGGATAGAAGTTCAGCAAGAGGATTTCTCAAGTTGTACTCTACATGAAATAGAACTCGGGACAGATGGCGGATGGGTCATGGATGCTGAGGTACTTACGACGACGGGAGAAAGAGTAACCCTTGCAAATTGGTCAAATCAAGTGCATACGCAAAATGGTGATCGTATAATCCTTATCGTAGATGACAGAGTCAACTTACAAGATTTGCGCTTGTCAGTCAGAAATAATTATACCTTAAATGGTAATCATTTTCAAAAGCACTTTGCAAGTATTCCTACTTCCATTTCCATGGGAGAATTAGAAGTAGAAATTATAGAGTCCAGCAATTCTGAATATTCGCTAGCTACTTCAGAGAATTCAGATTTAGTTCATGCGCGCTATCAGTATAAAAACGGTAATCGCATCTTTCATTGGTCTATATACCAGACTGCAGCTTCCAGCACGAGTTATATTCTCCCCGAAATCCAGCCGGAGTATTTAGCTGAAGCTACCCTCATGCAGCAGGTGTTATCTAGTCCTGAATATTTGATTGTGGAGAGCTATGATTTTGAAGAGGATTTGGACGTTACTTATCATCAGACTAATATTGACAGGCAACTCGAATGTCTAGATTTTAATTCTAGCTACTTGAGCTTAGAATTTTAGGAAACTAGAATCCTGCTCTTGTTTAGGGCATTAGGTATATAAAAGATATATTTACCTATGCCTCAGCTCAATAGAAAATGGTACGAACGCATCCCGCATCCTTTGGTCATGCTATTCGGCATCATCATTCTTTCTACAATGATGAGCTATATTTTGCCTGCTGGGAGTTTTGAAAGAGAGACTATTGACGGTCGGCAAAGAGTTCTACCAGGCACCTTTAAGTATTTAGATCAGTCACCACTCAGTATCCTAGATATGTTTGTGGCTTTTTCTAAAGGTTTCAAAACTGCCTCTGATATTATCTGGGTGGTGCTCACCAGTGGTATCATGTTTGGGATATTGCAGAAGTCGCGTATGGTAGAGCATGCCGTAGGTACACTAGTTAAGAAACTTGGCGTAGATCGTAAGTACCTGATAGTAGTATTGATGACTTTTATCTTTGGCTTGTTAGGAGTAGGGGTTGGCTATGAAAATAATATTGCCTTGGTTCCTATAGGGGCTATACTGGCCTTAGCCATAGGAGGCGACCTTGTGCTTGCGGCGGGGATTTCGGTGGCTGCTATAACGATTGGCTTTGGCTTATCGCCTATAAATCCTTACACAATCGGAACAGGTCACAAGATAGCGCAGTTACCGATGTTTTCAGGAGCGCTGTTCAGATCTATGCTCTGCTTTACGGCCCTTGCATTTCTAGCTTATTATAATGTGCGGTATTTTAAGCGTTCAGAAAATAATAGAGCTAATAGCATAGGTGCTGGGCTGAACACAGAAGGCTTTGCACTTTCCAAGGAGCTGGCAGACTATAGAATGAGTACTAATAATTGGCTGGTTGCTTTGGTGTTTTTAGGAGGGATGGTAGTCATGCTTTTTGGCATCTTTAACCATCACTGGTATCTCAAGGAGATATCGGCCATTTTTATAATGATAGCTTTGGCTGCTGGCATCGTTGCTCGGCTTTCTCCCAAAGAACTAAGTGAGACTACTTTAGAAGCTGTGGCCATGGTTGCACCAGGCGCCTTTATGGTGGGGATTGCCACAACTATAAAAGTTATCTTGGAGATGGGAAATATTTCTGATACGATAGCTTTTCATCTATCTGAAATTTTACTTGCATTGCCAGTCTATGCTTCTGCTATTATCATGTCCCTAGCACAATGTGTCATGAATCTACTCATTCCTTCTGGAAGTGGACAAGCCTTAGCAACGCTGCCCGTAATGATTCCCGTAGGTGATATAGTAGGGCTATCTAGACAAGTAACTATCTTGGCGTTCCAGATCGGAGATGGCGTTACTAATTTGGTCAATCCTACGTTGGGTGGCCTGATAGCGATGCTGAGTATGGCTAGAGTACCGTTTGATAGATGGCTGCGTTTTATTGCGCCCTTGACTTTAGGGATACTTTTGCTAAGTTGGGTTTTCTTAATTATTAGTTTGCTGATAGGGTACAGCTAATTACAAAACTTAAATATTGACTGCTGTAGAAATTTTATCAAAACTGGTTTCCTTTCCTGTACTAGGTGGACAAAGTAATATCAGCATAGCGGAGTGGATAGAATCGCATCTCACAACACATGGTGTAGCTTTTTGCAATGTTCCTAATGAGGATGGTAGCAAGCGTTCTATCCATTGTCGGATAGGACCTGCTGTAGATGGAGGTCTTATTTTATCTGGTCACATGGATGTGGTGCCTACAGAAGGGCAGCCTTGGGAAACTAATCCTTTTGAGTTGACAGATGTTGGGGATGACAAATTGTATGCTCGAGGCAGCTGCGACATGAAAGGTTTTATCGCTTGCTGTCTGGCGATGGTTCCAGAGATGGTTGCCGCTGATCTTAAGGTACCTATTTATTTGGCCTTGAGTTATGATGAGGAGATAGGTTGTATTGCGGCCCCTGCTCTTGCTGCAGATATAGTTAGTCATTATTCTGAGGTACCAAAGTTTGCCATTATAGGAGAAGCGACGATGATGCGTCCAGCCGTCGGGCAGAAAGGAATAGTCATCTATAAGACTACTGTCAATGGCTCAGCAGGACATAGCAGTAGAATAAAACAAGAAGTGAGTGCCATCAATGAAGCTGCGCGACTCATCTTGTGGCTAGAAGAGAAAATGAATAGGCTTATAGATGAAGGGCAAGTAGATGAGCGCTTCGTTCCGCCACATACGACTATCCATTGTGGCCTCATGGAGAAAAGTGGGATTGCGCCAAATGTCATTGCTGACTCTGCAACTTTTTATTGGGATGTGAGGGTGATTCCTAAAGATAAGTCTGTGGATATCTTGGAGGAGTTTAGAGCTTATTGCGCCGAACTAGAATTAGAAAATAGAAAGCGCTTCCCAGATTTCAAGGTAGAGACTACTGAAGATCATCCTGATGTGCCACCACTAGATACGCCTGAGCAGCTAGAGGTTGTTCCCCTAATCAAAAAACTCACTGGCAAGGAAGAACTTATCACAGTCTCCTATGCAGCCGAAGCTGGGCAATTTGCAGAAGTAGGCTTTCAGTCAGTCATATGTGGTCCAGGTGATATCGCTCAGGCGCATCGTGCTGATGAGTTTGTATCTAAGGCACAATTAGAATCTTGTACTGCTATGCTCAAAAAACTAATTGAAGAATTTTCAGTTTGAAAGAATTAGATCTCATTGATAAATACTCAGCCTAAAAGGTAGAGGTTTTGCATAATACTCGTCATTGGTTGGTATAGCCTAAGGGCGGTGGATTTCATTACTGCTTGATTATTTTGTGGTCTCGTGTAGTTTGTAACTGGAAGCAGAATTGAGCAGAGGCTCTGGAAATTACAAATCATTAAAAGAATATGCAAAGAATTGGCATTTGTCATATTTATATTCACATTTCTAAGCTTTATAAGGTAATGGCCTTTACATTTAGGATGTCAGGAAGTGACTCTCTTGGCTGGACTATAAAAAATACCCTTATGAAATGCTCTCAGCTCCTATTGCTGCTAGGTTTGCTATTGTGCCTAGCTAGCTGCTCCTCAGAATTCGAACAACCAGAATTACAACAAGAAGATATTATTGGTCACTGGAATCTTACAGTGCCTTCAGGCTTACAGTTTATTGAGTTTATTTCTGAAGACAAAGTACTTATTGGCGATAGAGGAGCCATGGGACAGATGGATGTCAGCAAACATTATTTGCAAGATTATACTTTTGAGTCTGGTCAGGTAATAGGCTTACCCGCTGGAGCTAGAATGGAAAACATTTCAGTGGTTGGTGATAGGATGACCTTTGACTTTATCAATATTGAGAAAGGTATCAACTATGAATTCACTGCATACAAAGAGGATGAATTTGGGACTTCAAACCCTAAAATTAATAAGCTCAATCAAGTCTGGGAAACCGTCGAGCAAGATGGGCAACCGATCTCAAAGCAAAACAAAAAAGTAGCTTACTTTTCTAAAGCTGGCATCTACGCATTGACCAATCCTATGACAGGTCAGATAGATATGTTTAGTTGGGAGTGGGATGAGAACTCAGATAACGAGCTATGTTATGAAGAATATCAGAGACCCAAAATAGTCCCACAACAAAACTGTATGACCTTCAAGATTATCACAGAAGCAGTAGCCATCTTTGAGGTGGATGGAATGACTATTAGATTAGAAGCGAAGAAGGAAATTTAATATAGGCCGTACGATAACTCACACAATTCTTTGTTCAAAATCATTCAGTTCGAAGAAATAAGCAAGCTTAGTTGTTTGCTTATGAACTATGTTAAAATTTTGGTTTTTTCTACCATCTAAATAATTTCTCTGTAGTTTGGAATAAAACACTAACTATGAGAAGTAAATTATTTTTGTTCTGTCTTGCCATTTTCCCTTTTTTGCTCTCTGCCCAGCTAATGGAAGATTATCTTATCCCATCTACTTTTTTAAATAAAAGCAAAATCATAACAGTTGCAGAAAATGAAGATGGTATCAGATGTTTTTTGATGCAGGATCAAGATGTAACATCCAAAAATCAGCCATATGTAATCAGTGTTGTGGAGGTTTTCGATTACAAAAGTGCAGATGATTACCAGAACCCAGTGAAAGTAGGAACGCATTATCTTAAGAACTATAAGTTGCCAGTAAAGGCATCATTTCAAAGTAAAGCAGGTGTAAAAACGATGACTAGGTCTTCGGAACTTGTAGATTTAGCTGATCTAAAAGAACTGTATCCTGAGTTGAGTGAAGTGAAATATATAGACAATGAGAATAGAGATCTTCCCGAACAATATTATACCTCTGAGCTTCAGTATAATGCCTGGAAAGGAAAGATAACCGGCTGGAAAATGATGAGATATGAAAGGAATAAGGATGGAGCAGCCAAACCACAAGCTCGTAAAGGTAGAGGTCTGTTAGCTAAGGCTGTGGATCTTGCTAATAATCTAGAGGGTAGAGAAACTTTCTATGTGGATGTGGAAAAGGTAGCACATGACTGGGAGGACGATTATAATGGTGGACAAGATAAAAAGAACTTTTGGTTCAACTTTCATTCAGCGGGCTGTCCCAGTACAGGAAAGGTCGTTGCGGTCACCGGAAAGAAAATGAAGGATGTAAAAGTTAATCACTTGATGGAAGGGGAAGTAGTACTGTTTGATCCTCAAGGTGAAGTAATAAAGAAGGATGCAACTAGTTCCGCTATACCTTGGGATATTGCCCTGAAAGGAGCGCACTATAACCTAGCTGATGACAATAATAGAAAATTAGAATATATCACAACTGTCTCCAAGCAAGCCAAAGATAAAGAGCTCAATCCAGAAGTAAATCACAATCAGATAAAAGTAAAAAGCATAAGTGCTGATGGTGAATTACTCTATGATTACACCTACGAGATACCACTGCCTAATAAAAGTAGACTAGATACGGTAATGACAAACAAGGATGGAAGAGTAGTCGTATATGGAGTTGCTAATAAAGGAAAAAACCAATTCCTATTAGAGTCTACACCTACTGACCAAAAGATGACTATCTTCAGTTTGAAGAGTGCTTCCGCTTTTGATATTCACGACCACTTTGAACATAAGGGAGATACTTACCTCGTATTCATGGATCAAGATTTTAAAACTAAAATACCTAAATATTATTCCGTGTATAAAATTAGCGATGGAAAAGAGATTGAGCCTACGGTAATGAAGTTGGAATATGATGATAGAACGGCAGCAGGATTAGAAGTTCTGATTAATGATGATGAACAATTGATACTAGTTACCAAGCAAAGTGCTAAGGGTATTATGGACTTTAAGTTTGAGTTAGGTATGCCTCAGTTTTACAAACTCGAAGGAGACAAGTTTGTGGAGATAAGTGACTTTGAAAAAGATACTCGATGTATAAATGCTTCAAGTGTGGCTAGTAAGATGACCTCAGTTAAAACTGCAGCTGGCAACTATTATTTTCTATCAAAGAATTTTGTTCCTAATCCAAAAAAGAAAGGAAAATACCTGGTTCAAAATAGACTTACACGTCTGAGCTTTTAGAACAAAATAAGCAGAATAAAAAAATAAGGGCTCAGTGAAAAATCATTGAGCCCTTTGTGTTTAGTCTTAAAGATATTTTTAGTATCTCAGAACATCCTCTATTTTTCTCAAGACCTTGTCTGCAGAAGGAATCATAGCCTGTTCTAGAACACTATTCAGAGGAATGGCTGGCATGTTTTCAGAACCAATCGTCATTATAGGTGCATCCAGATATTCAAAACATTGTTCTTGTATTAGACCTGCCAGGCTTCTAGCAAAGGAATTAGCTACAGGCTCCTCTGTTACCACAAGACAACGTCCTGCCTTTTTTACGGATGCAAAGATGGCCTCTTCATCCAGCGGATATATAGTCCTTAAGTCTATAATTTCTACCTGCTCTCTCAGCTCTGCACTTGCATTGAGTGCCCAGTGGATACCCATCCCATAAGAAATGATAGTCATCGTCGGTATCAAATCAGACGCAACTATTTCTTGCACAACTTTGGCCTTTCCGAAAGGTAAGATATAGTCCTCGCTCGGCTCTACACTTCTGGCCATATCTGTGCCTGGCACCTTAGACCAGTAGAGTCCTTTGTGCTCTAGAATAACTACAGGATTAGGATCATAATATGCAGCCTTCATTAGCCCTTTGAGATCAGCACCATTGCTAGGGTAGGCAATTTTGATTCCTCTTATGTTAGAGAGGACAGATTCCACACTAGAAGAGTGGTAGGGCCCTCCACTACCATAGGCACCTATAGGTACCCGTAGTATCATGCTGACTGGCCATTTCCCATCAGAGAGATAGCATGAGCGACTCACTTCTGTAAACAGTTGGTTGAGTCCCGGCCAGATGTAATCGGCAAACTGAACTTCGACGATAGGCTTTAGACCTACAGCAGACATGCCCACTGTAGAACCTACGATAAAAGCTTCTTGTATAGCTGTATTGAAAACTCTTTCGTCTCCGAATTTTTGTGCCAGTGTCGCTGCTTCTCTAAATACACCTCCCAGGCGCGCCCCCACATCTTGCCCATACAGCAAGCACTCTTTATGCTTTCGCATCAGCTCTTCCACACCTAGTAAGGCGCAATCTACCATCACCACTTTCTCTCCTCCTTCAGGTGTTCTAGTGCCTTGCTCTTCGGTAATCGGCGTAGGAGCAAAGTCATGATCGTAAAGATCTGACGGTAGTGGCTCTTCTGCTTGCAAAGCTTTTGTGTAATCTGCAGCCACTTTTTCCTTAACCTCTTTTTCTATTTCTTTTATTGACTTGGCAGAAATCCCAGCATCTAATAATTGATTTACAAAGACTGGATAAGGGTCCCGGCTGCGTGCTTCTTCCAGATCATCACGGTACCATTCCATACGGACACCAGAAGTATGATGATTGAGCAAAGGCACCTTAGCATGGATGAGAATAGGTCGGCGTTCTGCTCTGATTGTTTTTATAGCTTTCTCTACAGTCTCATAACTCTCAGTAAAATTAGCGCCATCTATACTATAGCATTCTATCCCATGAAAACCTTTGATGTATCCCGCTGCATCTTGAGCACGAGTTTCAGCTGCATTAGCCGAGATATCCCAGCCATTATCTTGTACTAGATAGAGTATAGGCAATTGCTTGAGCGCGGCCATCTGAAATGCCTCTGATACTTCTCCTTCTGTGACAGAGGCATCACCTATGGAACAGACGACGAGGGGTTGATTCTTATCATCTAGACCTAATTGCTCTTTGTATTGCATGCCCATTGCGACACCTGTTGCAGGGATGGCTTGCATACCTGTCGCTGAAGAGTTATGAGGAATTTTGGGTTTGTCTTCTTCTTTGAGGCTGGGGTGGCAGTAATAGGAACGGCCACCTGAAAAAGGATCTGATTTTTTAGCAAGCAGTTGTAGCATCAGATCATAAGGTTCCATGCCGATACCTAACAAAAATGCATCATCTCTATAGTAGGGAAAAGCGTAGTCTTGGGGGAGGAGTTGCATCGCGCAAGCTACTTGTATGGCTTCATGGCCTCTGGACGTTGCATGCACATATTTAGAAACGACCTTAAAGTTTTCTTCATACAATTCTGACATCGCTTTGGCAGTGCAGAGCTTTTCGAAGCCTTTTTTTAGGATGGCTTTCTTTAGGCTTGATTCTTTTTTTATCGGTGTTATGGTTTTCATTTTTTTTATACTCTTTCTATAACGGCAGCATAGCCTTGACCGACTCCTATACACATAGTAACAAGTGCATATCTTTTTTGTTGTGCTTGTAATTCTAGAGCAGCAGATAGCGTAACCCTTGTGCCCGTCATTCCTAGGGGATGGCCTATGGCAATAGCTCCACCATTAGGATTGATACGCGGATCATCATCTGCTAGTCCCCACTCTCTGATGCAAGCTAAGGCTTGTACAGCGAAAGCTTCGTTGAGTTCTATTACATCTATGTCACTCATTTTTAGTCCCGCTTTCTCTAGTGCTTTGTTAGAAGCTTTGACAGGTCCTATGCCCATTATTCGTGGCTCCACACCTACTACGGCAGAGCTTAGAATTTTAGCTAGAGGCTTAAGCTGGTATTTACTTATTGCTTCCTCAGATGCAACGATGACCGCGGCAGCACCATCATTTAGTCCTGAAGAATTTCCAGCGGTAACCGTTCCTTCTTTTCGAAACGCTGATCTCAGTTTAGCAAGACCTTCTACTGTTGTATTTCCTTTGATAAATTCATCTTCAGCAAAGATGATAAGGTCTTTTTTACGCTGGGGAATTTCTATAGGTACTATTTCTTTTGCAAGTCTTCCGGAAGCGACTGCAGCGGCTGCTTTTTGTTGTGACCAAGTAGCAAACTTGTCTTGATCTTCTCTACTGATTTGATATTTGTCGTACAAGTTTTCTGCTGTGGTGCCCATGCCGTCTGTGCCATATTGTTCTTTCATTTTGGGATTGACAAAGCGCCACCCGAAACTACTGTCATGCATCTGAGCATCTCTACCGAAAGGTCTAGAAACTTTAGAAATGACCCAAGGCCCACGCGTCATATGTTCCACACCTCCAGCTATAAATAAGGACCCATCTCCTGCTTTGATGGCTCTATTAGCATGGATGATTGCTGAAAGACCAGAAGAACAGAGTCTGTTTACCGTTTCGCCAGGAACCGTGTATGGTAGACCTGCGAGTAGACTGCACATACGTGCCACATTTCTATTGTCCTCACCCGCTTGGTTAGCACAGCCTAGAATAACATCATCGTAGGCATCTATAGGGATATTAGAATTTCTCGCGACTAATTCTCTGATAACATGTGCACCTAGGTCATCTGTCCGTATAGTAGCTAAGGTGCCTGTAAACTTTCCGATGGCTGTTCTCAGTCCATCCACAATATATGCCTCCATGATTCCAAAGATAATAAACTAACAGTTGTTAGCTAATTTGCCTCTGCTAATTTCTGGCTACTTTTGGCTAAACAGTAAATAGTATGTCAAAGTCTAACAAAGCCAGTAAAGTATTCCAGTTGATGATAGAGAGAGACTTTTGTAGTCAGTGGATGGGCATAGAGCCTTTGTTGCTAGAAGAGGGCCATTGCAAAATAAAAATGACAGTGAGAAAAGAAATGCTCAATGGTTATGGAATTCTGCATGGTGGGATAGCCTATGCTTTTGCCGATAGCGCCTTTGCTTTTGCCTCTAATTCCTATGGTCGTATAGCAGTTTCTATCAATGGGAGTATGACCTATTCCTCCTCCAGCAAACTAGGGGATGTACTTATAGCAGAAGCTATAGCTCTCAATGTGACTTATAAGACAGCAGATTTTGATGTGAATGTATTCAATGAAGAGACTATGGAGGTCTGTTATAGGTTCCGAGGGACGGTGTATAGAAAGAGTGAAGAGATAGAGGTCTAACTTATGCGAAATTCAAGTTCAGCGATATATATGACCTCCAATATTGGAAAGTAAACGGAAACTTAGTCGACGTAAAAACTAGACTCCAGATTAGTTGCAAGCTCGCTCATCTTAGCAAGGTTTTCATCCGATAAGGTATGTAGTCTAGCAAAATTTTCTAGGTCATAGATTTGACCTGCATTATTAAAAATCTTATCTACTTCTATACCGATCTTGACAAAGCTCTCACCATCTGCAGTTTGACTAAATTTTCTAGTAACTATATCAGTACCCAAGTGTAGAGCAAAAGATTCTCCAGCACCATATTCACCATCTTCATTTTTATCTAAATTACCTTCTATTTTGATAGAAATATAGGTTCCCCAGTCTCTCCAGTATTCTTGAGCAAGTGAAAGCGGATTAGATGAAAGGAAGTCTTCTGGTACGGAAGCATTCATTTCTTCTGTAAGACCAATATTGAATGAGATCTCATTGTAATCTAGGCTTTCTTCTGCATCAAAAACAAAATCAAATCCCTCATTCGCTTTTTCCAAGGTGCTATGAGAGGTAGAGAGATCTATGTACTCCGCTTCTTTGGAAAGTACTGTGGTACCGTCTTTGGCTAAGTTTATTTCGGATAGGTAAAAACTGATTCTTTGAAATTGCATGGTTTTACCATTAGGGTACGTGAGATCAGTAAACATCACTAATGGTTCTCCTTCATAGGTCAATTTGAAATTGAGTCCATTGTTTATTTCGTCACCGCCGCAAGAGGCAAGAAATAAGAAAGAAGAAAGAAGAAAGAGTTTACAGAGAGTTCTCATAATACAACAGTTTGAAATTGAACGTAAAAGAAAGGTATTTGTTTTTGTGATGCAACTCATAATGCTGAGTAGGCTCATGGAGGACAAAGTTGGGAATCTCTGCTAGTCTATCTCTAAGGCCGTTGTTCTCTTTCTTTCCGACAGAGAAAACCTTGATTCTACCTTGCCTATGTTAGGAATGACGGATAGTTTCTCCATTATAAAATCGTTGTAGGCTTCTATATCCTTGAGGTACAACTTCAGGTGAAAGTCTGCATCGCCACTTACATGATGACATTCCACGACCTCTGGAAATTTAGTAATCGCCTTTACAAAGGCATTCAGAGCATCTTTACCATGTTTGGATATGGAAATATTGACAAAGACGGTGAGCTGCTTGCCTACCTTTTTCGCATTTACTAATGCCACATATTTATCTATGACACCATGCTTCTCCATTTTCTTCATTCTGTCAAAGATAGGTGTGGTGGACAGGTGCAGCCTTTTTGCAATCTCTTTGATAGTCAGTCGAGAATTTTCTTGAATGAGCTTCAAGATGGCTTTGTCTGTGTTGTCTAGAGGGTACTCCATATTAGTATGATGTAAAATTATTCTGTGCAGAGGTCAATTAGCAGCATGAATTATAATAATATTCTTGATTGACTAAAATTACATAATTATATTCTTGATTATTCTCCTTAACGATAATGTAAATGTCTTTTCTGGACATTAGCTATACATTTGTTACTGTAAATCATGCCATAATGAGCCGAATAACTGAACTTAACATAGATGAGATCAAAGACTCCGATCTGCTCAAAGGATTTGACTTTGATAATTATAATGATGGAGATAGGGAGAGGTGGAAAGCTTTGCTAGATGGTGTAGTTGCTGCTCAAGATGGTGTAGCCTGCGATTCCTAT
>CALLAE010000142.1 GCA_938002665.1 uncultured Saprospiraceae bacterium
ACGCGAGTCTCCATGAGAGTGAACCGCGAAGCGGACGGGAGGCCTCTGATCCCGCAGGGTGGAGACGAGAGTCTCCAAGAGAGTGAACCGCGTAAGCGGATGGGAGGCCTTGATCCCGCAGGGTGGAGACGAGAGTCTCCAAGAGAGTGAACCGCGAAGCGGACGGGAGGCTCTGGTCTCGCAGAGTGGAGACAAGAGTCTCCAAGAGAGTGAACCGCGAAGCGGACGGGAGGCCCTGATCCCGCAGGGTGGAGACGCGAGTCTCCAAGAGAGTGAACCGCGTGAGCTTCACTAGCTCCTTGCTCTAAAAAGGAATGCTCGGCTTTATTAAGGTTTTCTTACTGAAATACCCCCACTAAATAATCAATTTCAATCTTAGTTTGCACCAAACTGTATATGGCATTAATTCTTGCGGAGGCGGCTTGTAAATATTGATTTTGTACAGTTCTAAAGTCAAGGGAAGTCACTTGACCAGCCTTAAAGCGCTCCTCTGTCATTTCTATATTTCGCTGTGCTAAAGCTACTTGTTCTCCAGTCAGCTTAAGTAAAGCTCTCTGATTATTGTAATTGGAGATGAGAATATCGAGTTGATCATTGAGTAGAGCCTTGGCCTGGAGGATGCTGAGTTGGTCTATTTCCTCTTGTAGCTTTGCATTTTGTATGTCGATATTTCTGGCACCTCCATCATAAAGTCTCCAGTTCAAAAAGGCGTTCAATCCCAGATTGATTTGATTACCTAACAGTAGCTCGAAAGGTTGACCTGTGTTAGGGTTGTCTTCAAAGGGCTTAAAGGCATTTTCTGTTATTCCCAAGCTGCCATTAAGTGTGAGGGTTGGTTTTTTATTGTTCTTGCTGAGCTTGGTGTTAAGACTATTCAGTTTAGCGATCATGGCTAGACTTTTCAGCGTATAGTTTTCTTCTGATAATTTTTCTTTGAGCGCAGGGGCATCTATTTCTTCATCATAGACACTGAGGCTTTCTGTAAAAGTATATGCAGCCTGCTCTGGCAAATTGAGGCTGCGATAGAGTTGTTGTTTTGCGATGTTGACAGCTTGTTTCTGAGATAATATATTGATGGAGTCAGCAACTACTGCATTTTCAAATTGTAAAAGGGTATAAGAATTAGAAGACCCAAAAGCTTTTTTTGTTTCCTCATATGCGAGGCGATCCTGAGAAGTGATTAGTATGTTTTCTAGAACATCTATCTGTGTCTTTTGGAAGATTACTGCATAATAATTTTGGTATATTTCTCGTAGCAGATCTTGTATGCCAGTAAGCTTGGTAAGTTTTTGCTGGTCTACAGCATTCTCGAGTAATTCTTTGGATACGGCTATTCTTCCGCCATTAAAGACCACCCAGTTGGCATCCAGAGCTGCGCCTAGTGATCCACTATAGAAGTTACCTTGTATGAAACTCGCTGGATTTTTATTATTGATCAGGTTATTATTGAAGCTGCCGTTGAGATCTAGAGTAATGCCCGATCCCGCTACTGCCCAGCTATCATTGTTTTCTGCAATGGCGATACTCGTATCTGCAATTTTAATATCATAATTATTTTCTAGTCCAATAGAAATAGCTTTCTGAAGAGTCATCTCCTCTTGAGCCATCATAAATAATGGACAACACAAAATGAGTAGTATAATTCTTAGCGTCGTTATCATCTCTATCGGGTTATACTAAAAAGTTTGTGATCTTCAAGCTGAGCATGACAAGGGCAGCAATTGTTGCCAGCGTCAATAATGCAAATATGAGAGTGAGAACCCAAGGTTGTTTTCGACTTGGATAAG
Organism: uncultured Saprospiraceae bacterium; assembly: GCA_938002665.1. GTDB lineage: Bacteria > Bacteroidota > Bacteroidia > Chitinophagales > Saprospiraceae > RFSX01. The sequence goes on from CALLAE010000142.1 coordinate 1,788, forward strand.
AAGGCTCCACCATGTTACGCTGGTAAGATTCTCCAGTCCAGGTCCTCATAGTGGCCATCCGTATATCACTTGCGATAACGATAAGTGCTGGGATAAGAACTAATAAGATAAAAGTGGATACCATTAAGCCAAAGGAGACGGATATCGCCATAGGAATGAGGAATTGGGCTTGTACACTTTTCTCTAAGAGTAGGGGCATCAGCCCTGCTACAGTCGTCACAGTTGTCAAAGTAATAGGTCTAAATCTAGATACACCAGTATCATATAGTGCTTTCCTAAATGACTCGCCATTTTTGATTTTTACATTGAAAGTGGAAATAAAAACCAAGGCATCGTTCACAAGTATACCTATCAAGGCTATCACACCTAATATGGACATAAGGCTCACGGGCTTATCCATAACCCAGTGACCTAGTCCTACACCTATAAACCCAAATGGAATCAGCATGTAGACTATCATGGCCTGACTCACTGAGCTAAACGTCAGCACGATAACAAAAAACATACACAGGAAGATGAGTGGCATCGTCTTTTTCATAGAGGCTTGCGTCTCTGCATTTCTTTTGGCTTGCCCTTCGAGACCTACTTTCACAGAAGGATAGTTTTCTAGAATAGCGGGTAGCAATTCGGTATTGATATCATTGTTGATATCTGATACAGAAACCTTTTCGTCTTTCACATCTGCAGTAACTCTTATTTCTCGTTGGCCATTGAGATGGTTGATGGCACTGATGCCTCGTTCTGTATTGAAGTAGACCAGTTCTGCTAATGGAATAGACAAGCCTGAAGGTGTCTTATAGCGCATATTGCTGAGATCACTTACAGAGCTACGGTCTTCCTCCTCCATTCTCATCCATACTTTTACTTCGTCAGATCCACGTTGGAGACGTTGGATTTCGAAACCAAAAAATCCTTGCCTTACAGACTGCATTATCTGCCCCAGTGTCAAACCTAGGTTTTTGGCTTTAGGTTTGAGGGTGAGCTCTACTTCGTTCAGACCAGCGACGTTGCCGTCTTGGATATCTGTGAGCGAGCCTATTTTCGAAAGGGCTTCTTTGAGATCATCTACTGCATTATTTAGCTCTGAGGTATTAGTACTGAGTAAGGAAATAGATACAGGGTCACCGAAAATATTACCGAGGCCAAAGCTTAATTTTTCCGCTTCATATATCAGACCTAGTTCTTTTTTTATGGTATTAGTTATCTGCCTATTAGATACACCAGGTCTGTCCTCACCATTGAGTAGATAGACGGCGGTCTGTACTTGATGAGTACCGGGTCCCATAGTATTGACAACTTTTTCTACTAGTTGCTTTTTGTCACCAAAGTTTTCCTCAGATAGATTTTCATTGACTTTCCAGATAGCCTTATTGAGAGAATCTACCAGTGGCATGAGTCTTTCTTGGCTGCTGCCCGCGGGCATCTCTAAAGTGATAGAGAAATTATCTGATTGTACAAAAGGGAAGAAGGTGCCCTTTATAATTCCACCAGAAAAAGCGCCGACGACAAACATTAAGCTGGCAATGCATAAGGCTAGAGTAGGCATAGGAAAATCCATACTCAGTTTCAGAATAGGCCCGTATAGCTTATGACGTAAGAAATCCATAAATCCATCTAGGGCTTTGATGACCACATTCTTCTTTGCAGATCCTTCTTTGAGTGCTTTGGAATGCGCAATGTGAGCTGGCAAGATAAAGGCACCCTCGATTAGTGAGAAGATCAAGGTAAATATGACAACAATAGCCAGTTCTGAAAACACATCTCCTAGGAATCCATCTATAAAGAAGAAAGATGAGAAAGCAATTACTGTTGTTATAATGGCAGAGGTGACAGCAGGGAGAACCTCCATTGTTCCATTGAGGGCTGCTTCCATAGGTCCTGAGCCGCGCTCATAGTGCTGGTAGATATTTTCTGCTATAACGATACCGTCATCTACGAGTATCCCGATTACGACCACCATCCCGAAAGTCGAAATAACATTAATCGTGATGCCTAGAATAGAAGCCGCTGCAAACATCCCCGCAAAGGAGATAGGAATAGCTAGTGCCACCCAGAAAGATACCCGCCAGTTGAGAAACATAGCCAAGAGGACGAGTACCATACAAAAACCAATCAGTCCATTTTCTTTTATAAAATTGATTCTACCATTGAGATACTCTTTGCCGTCTCTAATTTCTGAAACAGTTATTTCTGGATATTTATTCTGAAATTCTTCGAGGTAGTCTTTGGCCGCTTGTGATATCGGAAACATGTCTTCTTCTATCGTGTTGTAGATATTGATGCTGACGGCAGGAAGGCCATTTACAAAATTTTTCTCAGGCGAGTCTTCCCATCTATCTTTCACATTGGCGACATCTGATAATTTTATACTACCGCCATTAGGATTACTACGTATAATGATATCCCTAAACTCATTGGCATAGTAGTTCTTGTTTTTAGCTCGAATGAGTAAATCTTCTCTGGCTGTTTTTATAGTTCCTCCAGTTGTGAGCAGATTAGTCTGAGCTACTGAGGTGGCAGCTTCTGCAAAGTCGATATTTAGAGCCCTTAAGTCTTTTTCTCTGAAGCTTATTTCTATTTCTTCTTCTGGAAAACCTGATAATTCTATCTGACTTATAAGATCCATCGCCAGCAGATCGTCTTCTATCTGTCTGGCTAATTTCTTTAGTGTCCTGAGGTCTGTGTTTCCACTTATGGCAAACTGATAAGCATTGCTTTTTTGTATCTGTTTGTAGATTACAGGAGGTTCCATGCCTACTGGGAAAGAACTAATTTGATCTACTGAGTTATTGACATCCTGGAGGAACTCTTCCATATTCGTGCCTTCCTCAGCTTCTATGATGATAGTTGCAGCATTTTCACTAGAGACAGAAGTGGTTTGCTTGAGTCCTTTAAGGCCTATAAGGTTTTCTTCTACCTTAGTCACAACTCCCTCTTCCATTTCCTGAGGAGAAGCTCCAGGGAAGACCATTTGGATATTGACAATCTTAGAAGGTTGTTCTGGAAAGAAAGTAGTCTTCAGTTGCGATAGGCCGACATAGCCCATAACAAAAATAAAGACCATTAGGAGATTAGAGGCGACACCATTCCTAAGGAAGAAATTTATAATTCGGACCATCAGTTAGAGTTTTACTTTTTGTCCGGGAAATAAATTATTATTTCCAGAAGTGATAACTTGCTCAGTGCCATCGAGACCGCTGATGTAAGCTTTGTCTCCAGTGATTTTTATAATGTCTACCTTCTGTAGTTGTAATATGCTATCTTGATAGGTATAAACTTGATTGGTATTGACCAGTAAGTCTACAGGAATAATAACGACATTATCCAAAGCAGCACCCATAATGCTTCCCTTGAGATACATGCCGTCTCTCAGTCCGCTTCCTGATACATTGATGTAGACTGGGATGCTTTGTGTCGTAGGATCTAGTTGCTTGCTCGTCCTACTCACCGTGCCCGAAAAGTTTTTATTCAGTTCCTCAGATCGTAAGGTTACTTTTTGTCCTGTTTTTAGATATTTAAGATCCTCCATAGCGACAGGAGATACGAGTTCGAAATTATAGGTATTCATTATTTGCCCAAGGTTTCCGCCTGGTGATACGAGGGAACCTGGGTAATTATTGACGGATAAAAATACACCGTTGAAAGGGGCATAGATGCTGTAATTTTTTAGACGTTCCTCAGCACTCTTGATGGAGTAGTAAAGATTATAGATGTTCTTGCCACCTACAAAATATTTTTCCTGGTCACTACCTATTTCTGGGAGGGCCTTGACTCTAGCCTCTATATTAAATTCATCTAAATAGCGTTTCCATTTATTAAAAGCCTGAGGATAATCAAATTTGAGGTCAGGCATAATCTGAGTGATGGCATTGAAGAGCAGACTCCGCTGAGCTTTCAGGGCATATTCGTCGTCTTTACTTTCCACCTTAAAGAGTAAGTCTCCTTTAGCAAAGCTACTGCCTTGTCTATGAGTTTTTCCTGTGTCTATGAGCTTGCCTTGTACTTCTGCGGAGAGATTGATTTTTTCATAAGCGGAGACACGACCATCTATTTCTATCTTATTTTCTGATTTAGTTGGGGCGAACTGACTGACTTCTACTTTTCTGATTTCTTTGGCAGGAGGATTCTTAGAAACGGTACTTTCTTTTTTGGCTTTTAGGGATCTGTAGAAGAAAGCACCTATTAGTAGAAGGAGGACGGTAATGACTAGAGAAATAATGGATTGTCTGCTCATGTGTGCGGAAAGCCTTTGTGATTATAATATCTGGCAGTAAATATACTAGAAAGGATATCCGGCAATCAACAAACTACGGGTTATCTTCTTGCTTAAATTGAGAGGTGGCAATTCTATCTATTTCTTCTGCATCTAAATTATACTGCTCAAAAAATTCTTTGGCCTTAGCGAAGTTTTCAAATTTATGGAAATCGAATTCCAAGCTTTGATTGGCACTAGCGTAACGATTTTTCTTGTGGATAATTCTTGTTCTTAGACTTAGAAATTTCTCCTTATCGAGCAAGCCTTCTTTGTATGCTTTTCTGAATTCATGGAAATAATACTCTCTCAGACCTTTGATAGAGGAATGGTATATTATCTCATAAGCAGTCTCTACTTTTTCTTTGGTAAAAGGAAACTGGCACTGTTCTATTATAGAAACCAAGAGTTGTTCGTTAGAGAGCATACTTAATCGGCTAGATAAGGTGTCTTCGAAAAGCCAGTCTTTCTTTAGTTACTATACGTTCTAGGACTTCCTGATTAGAAAGCCCCGAAAGCTTCGATTTTTCATAGAGTTTGCCAGCTATTCCTAGGCTATAAGGAGGAATGAAGGGGTAAGAAATGTGTAGCTGTCCAAGCGAAAAACCTATGCATATTTTAAGTTAACACTTATCCTAGGTATAATTTTGAACAGTCGTGGTATAATCCTGTTGATATGTCTAAGCTTAGTATCTTGGACATCATTTCTGAAAATAACACGACAGACAGCAGCACTCTAGCGCATATGCCGAAAGTTGCTCTTAATAGCATTAAGTCTCCAGTTGCGGCCGAACTCAAGGAATTTGAGAAGCACTTCAGGCAGTCTATGCAATCCAAAGTAGCCTTACTGGACAAGATTATGTATTACATAGTCAAGCGGAAGG